>NZ_JBQEPF010000008.1:0-153682 GCF_052045575.1 Bacillus sp. 22190
TCGCTCCGCGCCAGTACTCGTCCTTCCTAGGGCTGCAAAGGTTTTCTATCACGCTGAAAAGAAGACAAAGGGCTAAAATCAAGTTCATTTTAGCCCTTAGTCAACAATCTGAAACCCTCTCCGTGTGGAGAGGGTTTCAACGTTCATTATTTTACGATATGGATTGGGCTTCCGATTGCTACTTCAGCCGTTTCCATTGTGATTTCACCTAAAGTTGGGTGAGCGTGAATTGTCATTGCGATATCTTCAGCTGTCACTCCAGCTTCAATTGCAAGGCTAAGCTCTGAAATCATATCAGAAGCGCCAACACCTGCGATTTGTGCACCGATCACTAGACCATCCTCTTTACGAGTGATCATTTTCATGAAGCCATCAGTTGCATCAAGAGAAAGTGCACGTCCGTTTGCTGCGAATGGGAATTTCGCTGCAACGATGTCGATTCCTTCTTCTTTTGCTTCTGCTTCAGTGTATCCAACAGTTGCAAGTTCTGGCTCAGAGAATACAACAGCAGGAATACCAAGGTAATCAATTTCAGCTGGCTCTCCAGCGATTGCTTCAGCAGCAATTTTACCTTCGTAAGAAGCTTTGTGTGCAAGTGGTGGTCCATCAACGATGTCACCAATTGCATAGATGTTTGAAACGCTTGTACGGCATTGTTTGTCAGTTTTGACAACTCCGCGGTCTGTCAATTCAACACCAACTTGCTCAAGACCAAGCTCATCTGTGTTTGGACGACGACCAACAGTCACAAGTACGTAGTCAGCATCGACAGTTTTTTCTTCACCTTTTACTTCGAAAGTAACAGTGACACCGTCAGATTTTTCTTCAACGCCTTTTGCAAGAGCGTTTGTATGAATTTCAACGTTTCCTTTTTTCTTCAGGTTACGTTTCACTAAAGAGCTCATTTGCTTTTCAAAACCTGGAAGGATTTCGTCTCCACCTTCAAGGATGACAACTTCTGTTCCAAAGTTCGCATAAGCAGTACCAAGCTCAGTACCGATGTATCCACCACCGATGACAACTAACTTTTTAGGTACTTCTTTAAGCGCTAAAGCACCAGTTGAGTTAATCACGCGGTCTGTGTATTTAAATGTAGGCAATTCGATTGGACGAGATCCAGTTGCAAGAATTGCATTTTTAAATGTATAAGTCTGCGCTGAATTTTCATCCATGACACGTACAGAGTTGCTGTCTACGAAATAAGCTTCACCTTTGACGATGTCTACTTTATTTCCTTTTAGAAGACCTTGAACTCCACCTGTTAATTTGTTGACAACAGAAGCTTTCCACTCTTGAACTTTTGTGAAATCAACTGTTACGTTTTCAGCTTTGATACCCATGTCTTCAGAATGCTTTGCATTCTCGAAACGATGTCCAGCATTGATCAATGCTTTTGAAGGGATACAGCCGACGTTTAGACATACGCCGCCAAGTGTTCCTTTTTCAACGATTGTTACTTTTTGTCCTAGCTGTGCAGCACGAATAGCAGCTACATATCCACCAGGACCTGCACCGATGACAAGAGTATCTGTTTCGATTGGGAAATCTCCTACTACCATGAATTTACGCCTCCATTAAAATTAATTGTGGATCATTCAATAAACGCTTGATGTGGTTAAGGGCATTTTGCGCAGTAGCTCCATCAATCATACGGTGGTCAAAGCTTAGGGAAAGAGCTAAGACTGGAGCTGCAACGATTTCGCCATCACGAACAACCGCTTTTTCAGCGATACGGCCAATACCAAGGATCGCTACTTCTGGGTGGTTGATGACTGGAGTAAACCATTGTCCACCAGCAGAACCGATGTTTGTGATTGTGCAAGATGCACCCTTCATTTCAGCTGGAGCCAATTTACCATCACGTGCTTTTGTTGCAAGCTCGTTGATTTCGTTAGATACTTCGAAAATCGCTTTGCGATCTGCATTTTTCACAACTGGAACAAGCAAGCCTTTTTCAGTATCAGCTGCAATTCCGATGTTGTAGTAATGCTTTTGAACAACTTCATCTGTTTTATCATCGATAGAAGTGTTAAGTACTGGGTACTTTTTCAAAGCAGAAGTTAGAGCTTTTACAACGTAAGGCAAGTAAGTTAACTTGATTCCTTGATCAGCTGCAACTTGTTTGAATTGTTTACGATGTGCAACAAGGTTTGTTACATCAACTTCATCCATTAATGTTACGTGAGGAGCTGTGTGCTTAGAGTTCACCATTGCTTTCGCGATCGCTTTGCGGATTCCGCTCATTTTCTCGCGAGTTTCTGGGAATTCTCCTTCTAGAATTGGAGCTGCTGCCGCTTTTGGAGCTGCTTCTTCTTTCGCACTTTCAGCTGCTTGAGGTGCTGCTTCTTGAGTTGCTGCAGAACCGCCATTAAGGAAGCTGTCGATATCTTCTTTTAGCACGCGGCCATTTTTACCAGTACCTGCAACTTTGTAAATTTCAACGCCTTTTTCACGCGCATATTTACGTACAGATGGCATAGCAATAACGCGTTTGTTAGGATCAGCATCTACTTGCTCTTGTGCGCCAGCACCAGTTGCTGCTGCCGCTTCTTCTTGAGCAACTTCTTTCTTTTCAGGCTCGTTACCAGCTTCAGCAGTACCTTGTACTTGAGCTTCAGTTTTCGCTTCGCCTTCTTCTTCGCTGCCTTTAAATTGAAGATTTTCGTAACCAGGTGCATCAAACGTAATGATTGTTTGTCCTACAGTTGCAACTGTTCCCTCTTCAACTTTTAATTCTAATACTTTTCCTTTAACAGGTGAAGGAATTTCTACAACTGCTTTATCATTTTGTACCTCTGCTAAAACGTCATCTTCATTGATTTCGTCGTTTGGTTTTACAAACCACTTAACGATCTCACCTTCGTGGATACCTTCTCCGATGTCCGGAAGTTTAAATTCAAATGCCACTGTTTTTCGCCTCCTAGATTATGTTAAACCCTTGTTCTGTCAACATTACACGGTCATGTAATTGATAAAGGGGAAGAGAAATAAATTCTTTTCCCCTCTGTCATTTAATTAAAATTCAAGAACTTTCTTAGCTGTTTCAAGCACGTCTTTATGGTTTGGAAGCCATACGCTCTCAGCTTGAGAGAAAGCAAATACAGTATCAGGTGCAGCTACACGAAGTACTGGTGCTTCAAGGCTAAGAATTGCTCTATCATTGATTTCAGCTACTACGTTTGCTGCAATACCAGCTTGTTTTTGTGCTTCTTGAACAACGATCGCACGACCTGTTTTTTCAACAGAAGCGATGATTGTTTCAATATCAAGCGGGCTCACTGTACGAAGGTCAACGACCTCAGCAGAAACGCCTTCTTTTTCAAGTTCTTCAGCAGCTTTAAGTGATTCGTGAACCATTGCACCGTAAGTGATGATTGAAAGGTCAGAACCTTCACGTTTCACGTCAGCTTTACCGATTTCAATTGTGTACTCTTCTTCAGGAACTTCCTGACGGAAAGAACGATAAAGTTTCATATGCTCAAGGAATACAACCGGATCGTTGTCACGGATTGCAGAAATTAATAGTCCTTTTGCATCGTAAGGTGTTGAAGGAATAACAACCTTGATACCAGGCTGTTGTGCAATAAGACCTTCTAAGCTATCAGCGTGAAGCTCAGGTGTGTGAACTCCTCCGCCAAATGGAGAACGGATTGTCACTGGAGAATGCCAGCGTCCACCAGAACGGTAACGCATACGAGCCATTTGTCCAGAAACAGAATCTAATACTTCGTAAACGAATCCGAAGAATTGAATTTCCATTACTGGGCGGAATTCTTGTAGTCCAAGGCCAATTGCAAGACCGCCAATACCAGATTCAGCAAGTGGAGTATCGAATACACGATCCTCACCAAACTCTTTTTGCAATCCTTCAGTCGCACGGAATACGCCGCCGTTTTTACCAACGTCTTCTCCGAAAACAAGAACGTTTTCGTCATTTTTCAGTTCTGTGCGTAACGCATCAGTGATCGCTTGAATCAATGTCATTTGCGCCATGGCTTACTTCGACTCCTTCTGTTTGTAGATTTCAAGCTGTTCAACCAAGTTAAATGGTTTCACATCGTACATGTTTTCAATCAAATCAGTGACTTTCTGCTTAGGCTGTTCGTCAGCTTCTTTGATTGCTTGTTTGATTTGTTCTTTTGCATCTTCGATGACTTTATTCTCTTCTTCTTCAGACCAAAGGCCTTTGTTTTCCAAGAATTTGCGGTAGCGTACCAATGGATCTTTTTGCTCCCACTCATTTTCATCTTCTTTTGTACGATATCTTGTTGGATCGTCACCAGCCATTGTATGTGGGCCGTAACGGAATGTAAGAGTTTCAATTAATGTTGGACCTTCACCATTTACAGCACGCTCACGAGCTTCAGCAGTCGCTGCGTATACAGCTAATGCATCCATACCGTCAACTTGTACGCCTACGATACCAGCTGCAGCTGCTTTTTGTGCAATCGTTTGTGCAGCAGATTGCTTTTCAACAGGTGTAGAGATCGCATATCTGTTGTTTTGGACAACAAAAATCGCTGGCGCTTTGTAAGCCCCTGCAAAGTTAATACCTTCGTAGAAATCACCTTGTGAAGCTCCACCATCACCAGTGTAAGTGATTGCAACAGCATTTTTACCGCGCTTTTTCAAACCAAGAGCTACACCAGCAGCTTGAATGATTTGTGCACCGATAATGATTTGCGGAGAAAGTGCATTCACATCTTCAGGCATTTGGTTTCCAACAAAGTGTCCACGAGAGAACAAGAATGCTTTTGTTAGTGGAAGACCATGCCAGATTAATTGTGGTACATCACGATATCCTGGAAGAATGAAATCTTCTTTCTCAAGTGCAAAGTGAGTTGCAAGCTGAGAAGCTTCTTGTCCAGCTGTTGGCGCATAGAAGCCAAGACGTCCTTGACGGTTCAATGAAATTGAACGTTGATCTAATACACGTGTAAACACCATACGGCGCATTAATTCTTTTAATTGGTCATCTGAAAGATCTGGCATTGCCGCTTCGTTTACGACTTCGCCTTTTTCGTTTAAAATTTGGAACGTTTCAAACTGCTTTTTGATGGCATCGAATTGCTTTTTGCTATCAACAATTGCTTTTTTTGTTTTTGCAGCCATTCTAAAGTCACCTCTTCCTTTCTTTTAACAGTCAATTTGTCGTGAATCCATTTATACATACAGATATAGGATAACCCAAAATGCTCATATGACTCCTGTATATATTAGCCACAAAGATCATTGTCGAAACATTGGATGATCGCTTGCTTTTGAGTTTTTCTAACTGTATTAACGATAGTTCACAAAAAACTAATACAACTTCTGTTAACAAGGAATAGTTTACAACAAGAAAAATAGTCCGTCAATTGATTTAACGGCTTTATTTAAATAAATGTATTCGCTTTACTTTTTATGGTGACCTGTATCAATCTGTTTAATCAACAGCACAAACTGTACTAGTATAGAGTGGGTCACTGTACTACAATAGCAGATGTTTGTTTTTGTCGAAAAATAAAAAAAGAGCTATTTTTAGCTCTTTTGATCGTGATGGACAAAGGGCTAAAATGAACTTCATTTTAACCCTTTCTCTTCTTTTCAGTTTGATATCTTGGAAAAACGAGTAACGACACGCAGGCACTTTGTGAGTAGCAGAGATAAACAAAACTAGCAGCAAATATGCAAGTACTGTTTTTAACTGTTTTGTGATTCTTTCTGAGCTGTTTTGTATAAAGCTTGTTTATATTCGTTCAATTGATCTGTATATTGATTGAACTTCTTGCTTTCTTTTCTCACTTTACTATAGGAACGATTGACTGTTTTCAGTTTGGATTTCAGTTCAGCGTATCCTAAGTCTTTTCTTTTTAAAGATTCATACAAGTGCTTGTCTTGTTTCAGCGCCTTTTGATACTCACGGTAAAGCTGATCATACGATGCATATCTTTTTTCAATTGATTTGACTGTTTGTTCTGCTTTGTCTTTTACTTCCGCATCTTTTATCTGTCCAGCGAATTCTTTTACAGATTGAAATTCTTTTTTCGATTGATCCATGCTGTCTTTTTCTGTTTTTAAATGTTCTTCACGCTTTTCTGCCGATGCTAATGCTTGATCAGACAAGTTTGAGACTGTTTTTGTGTGGTCTTTTGTTGTTTGAATCATTTTTTTATACAACTGCTGCTCTTTTTTCTCATAGCTTTGCAGTGCGCCTTGTTCTTTTTCAAAGGATGCTTCTTTTTCGCTCATTTTCGTCATGGCATCTTGCATCTCATAAAGCGGATTTTGACCTCCGCAGCCCGCAAGCAAGAGGGTACATACCCCCGCTAAAGCTGCACCTGCTTTTATTCTTCTTTTCATCTGTTTCAATTACAAGGTCCCCCTTTACATCTCCACATACCACTATAATTTTTCAGGGCGGTTGTGACAAGGAAAGAGGTTGGTTTTTTGAGGGGAAAGAAGATTTTTTTCATGCTCTAGGCTCATGACTATACAAATAGTGCATTCATACATAGTTTATATTACACGCTTCGCCTTCACTTATGAGAGGCCGAGTGTATTTCCAAAGGAGGTCAAAAGTATGTCTAATTATAGTCATGGAAGTATGTATGGTGGATACGGCGGTTACGGTTATGGATACGGCGGCGGTTGTTGCTATCCAAGTTATGGTGGTGGATACGGTTGCGGTTACGGTGGTGGACGTACATTCGCTTTAATCGTCGTCCTATTCATTCTATTGATCATTGTTGGCGCAGCATTCTTAGGCGGCGGTGGCTGCTGCTAATAGCTGAATAAGCCTCTGACCGGTCTCATACGACCGGTCTTCTTTATTTCATTGCATATGTCGTGTATCATTTTATATACTTTACATACAAAGGAAATAGGAGTGAAGTTTTGTGATTACCATGGATGATATCGTACGAGACGGGCATCCCGTCTTAAGACAAACAGCTGAAGCGGTCGAACTCCCGCCAACAGAAGAAGAAAAACAGCAATTAGCTGACATGATTGAATTTGTCAAAAACAGTCAGGATGCAGATATTGCTGAAAAATATGAACTTAGACCCGGTGTTGGCCTAGCAGCTCCGCAAATCAATATCAGTAAACGAATGATTGCTGTTCACTGTGAAGACGAAGGCGGAGAACTTTATAGCTATGCATTATTCAATCCTCGCATTGTTAGCCATTCAGTCAAAAGAGCTTATTTAGCTACTGGAGAAGGCTGTTTATCTGTTGATGAAGCCATCCCTGGATTCGTCCCGCGCTATGAAAAAATCAGGGTGAAAGGTACAACGCTTGAAGGTGAAGACATTGATATTCGCCTCAAAGGGTTTCCGGCCATCGTTTTTCAGCATGAAATTGACCACTTAAATGGCATTATGTTTTATGATCATATTCAAAAAGATCATCCATTCGCCGAGCCAGACAACGCGGTTGCGATCGGCAGATCATAGAATAAAAACAAGACCCGTCCATCAGCGGGTCTTGTTTTTTATTCTTCAATAAGGCCTAATTCAGTCACAGCGTGGAATATGCCATCCTCATCTACAGGTTTGGTGACAAAGTCAGCTAATGTTTTTAATTCATTGACTGCATTCCCCATCGCAACGCCTGTTCCAACAAACGAAATCATTTCTCGATCGTTCAGCCCGTCACCGAAGGCAATTGTGTCCTTTTGATCGTACGGAAGTCTTTCAATGACTCGTTTAATTCCTTCAGCCTTTGATCCACCTTTTGGCAGGACATCAGTAGACAGCTCATGCCACCTGACGAGATCAATTTCTTCACGGAACGCTTCATATTGGTGTTCCTCTTCTGCTTTACAAAATAGCAGCATTTGATAAATGACGTTTTCTTTAAAGAATGACAAATCATGCTCGGGATGCTCTGTTTTTAAAGTGCCAATCCCTTCGTGGATAAATGGATGGTTCGGCACAGACGCCTTCATCGTCTTCTCTCCCATGAAAACAAGCGGATGATCATGTTGATCCGCTGTTTCATAAATTTTATCCATTAGCTCTTGCTTAAGCGGATTGCCGTAAATGACTTCTCCTTCGTACATGACATACTGACCGTTATAAGCAATAAATGAGTCAAGCCCTATTTCTTCTAAAATAGGTTGGATGAGAAAAGGCGAACGGCCAGATGCAATGAAGAGATGATGCCCTTTTTCTTTTAATAAACGAACAGCTCGCTTCGTTGATTCAGGTATTTTTTTATCATGGTCATATAAAGTACCGTCGATATCAAAGAAGATGACTTTTTTATTCATATCTCGTCTCCTGTCTCTTGTTATGTATACCCTCTCCCCTTCATCATACAGAAAGATCTTCACTGACGAAACCACTTCCTCTTAAAACGCCCATTTCCCACATATAACCATGTAACATTAAGTGGAAACATCATATAATACAAGTATATAGAGAGAACGGAACAAATGGCTGAATGAGACTCATACCGAAAGGAGGCGATCCGCGATGCTTCGTCGTCTGCGCAAGAAAATTCGAAGACAATGGAAGGACATGCTTCGTAAAAAATCGATTGCTTAAAAGGATCTTCCGCACATTTGCTGAAGGTCCTTTTTTCTCTGAGACTTTTCTTATGCGCGTTTTTTTAATATAATAGAATAAGCGAGTGTAACATACGGTATTTAAGGAGAGATTTGGATGATATATAAGGTATTTTTTCAGGCAAGTACGACTGAGGTACCTGTGAGAGAACACACAGATTCACTATACGTTGAAGCGGTTTCTGAAAGAGACGTACGCGATAAGTTGAAAAAACATAACTACAATATTGAATTCATTCAGCCTGTAGACGGTGCTTTTTTAGACTATGAACGAGAAAGTGAAAATTTTAAAGTATTGGAGCTATGAGAGGAATGAAATTTGTAAAAAACGATCAGGCGGCAGTTTTTGCGCTCGGCGGATTAGGCGAGATCGGTAAAAACACGTATGGCGTTCAATTTCAAGATGAAATCATTTTGATTGATGCTGGTATTAAGTTCCCTGAAGATGAACTTCTTGGAATTGATTACGTCATCCCTGACTATACGTATTTAGTTAAAAACGAAGATAAAATCAAAGGTCTTTTTATTACTCATGGACATGAAGACCACATCGGCGGTATCCCTTACCTTCTCAAGCAAGTGAATATTCCAGTTTACGGAGGCAAACTCGCAATCGGCCTACTTCGTAACAAATTGGAAGAGCATGGTCTATTAAGACAGACCAAACTTCACATCTTTGAAGAAGAAGATACGATCAAATTTAGAAAAACAGCTGTGTCTTTCTTTAGAACGACGCACAGTATCCCAGATTCTTATGGAATTGTCGTGAAGACACCTCCTGGTAACATCGTACATACAGGCGATTTCAAGTTTGACTTTACTCCTGTTGGCGAGCCTGCCAATTTAACGAAAATGGCTGAGATCGGGAAAGAAGGCGTTCTTTGTCTTCTATCTGACAGTACAAATAGTGAAATTCCAGAATTTACGATGTCCGAAAGACGTGTAGGTGAAAGCATTGATGACATCTTCAGAAAAGTAGATGGACGTATTATCTTTGCTACATTTGCATCTAACATTCACAGACTTCAGCAAGTCATCGAGTCAGCTGTTGCCAACGGCCGAAAAGTCGCTGTGTTTGGGCGCAGCATGGAGTCTGCCATTGATATTGGACAAGAGCTCGGATATATCAAATGTCCAAAAAACACATTCATTGAACACAATGAAATCAACCGCCTTCCAGCCAACAAAGTAACCATTCTTTGTACTGGTAGTCAGGGTGAACCGATGGCCGCTCTTTCACGTATTGCCAACGGTACGCACCGCCAGATTTCAATTAACCCTGGAGACACTGTTGTCTTCTCGTCTTCACCGATCCCAGGTAACAATATTAGCGTAAGCCGTACCATTAACCAGCTTTATCGTGCTGGTGCTGAAGTCATTCATGGCTCACTCAATAATATTCATACCTCTGGACACGGCGGGCAGGAAGAACAAAAGCTAATGCTCCGTTTAATTAAACCAAAATTCTTCATGCCGATTCACGGTGAGTACCGCATGCAAAAAACGCATATTAAACTTGCGAATGATTGCGGAATTCCTGAGGAAAACTGCTTTATCATGGATAACGGTGAAGTTCTTGCACTGAAAGGTGACGAAGCAAGTGTCGCTGGCAAAATTCCATCAGGCAACGTGTATATCGACGGTAGCGGTATTGGTGATATCGGCAACATCGTGTTAAGAGACCGCCGCATTCTTTCAGAAGAAGGTCTTGTCATTGTTGTTGTCAGCATGGATATGAAAGAATTCAAAATTTCTGCAGGGCCTGATTTAATCTCAAGAGGTTTTGTCTACATGAGAGAATCTGGAGACCTCATTAATGACGCGCAAGATCTCATTTCAAAGCATCTTGAAAAAGTAATGGAACGCAAGACGACTCAATGGTCAGAAATTAAGAACGAGATTACTGACACTCTTGCTCCTTTCCTTTATGAAAAAACAAGACGCCGCCCAATGATCTTACCGATTATTATGGAAGTGTAATGACGTACAAGGAGACACAGCCTTTTGACTGTGTCTCTTTTTTATGCGCAATAAAAAAACCCGCATATCTGTACGATACGTGCGGGTTCAGTCATTGTTTTACGATTGAATCGGGAGATGCTGAAAACTTCTCACATCAAACAATCCTTGTGTTGTCATTTTCACATCAGGAATGACTGGCAGTGCCAAAAAGGATAATGTCAAAAACGGATTAAAGTCTAAGACAAAGCCTGTTTCCTTTAAAGCATCATGGAGTGCATGAAGGCTTTCATTGACCGTATGTGCAGGTTGATCTGATAATAAACCGGAAATCGGTAATGGAAGCGTATGAAGAACTTCTCCGTCTTTTACAACGGTCAAACCACCCCCTGCTTCTTTTAACGTTTCAATGGCTTTGATCATATCAGCATCATTTGTGCCAACGGCAATTAAGTTATGCGAGTCATGGGCAACTGTTGTTGCAATCGCCCCCTCTTTTAAGCCGAAACCGCTGACAACCCCTATCCCAATTTCAGATAGACCTTTGTGGCGTTCGACAAGCACTATTTTTAATACATCTCGATCAATATCACTCGTAAATTGTCCATCGCTACCAGAAGGAGATATTTGTTCTAATTTCGTTTCAAGCTGATTCGGTATAATGCGAATGACATTCATCTTTTGGTGATCTGTTATAGGCAGCGTTAGATCTTTCTCTTGAACGTCCACTGCATGTACCGATTGCATGAGCGAAGAACTTGGCGTGATCTTGTCGACACTTGGCAAATATTCTCCATGTTCAGAGACCAATTCTCCTGCGATAAAGACGCTTGTAATTCCTACCTCATGTAAGTCAGAAATGAGCATAAAGTCCGCGTCAAAGCCTGGTGCAATTGCTCCCTTTGTTTTGAGACCGAAACACTCCGCTGCGTTTAAACTTCCCATTTGATATGCTAAAAAGGGGTCCAATCCTGCTTGTATCGACATCCGTACTTGTTCATCAATACTTCCTTGAGCCATTAAATCATCTAAATGTTTATCATCCGTACAAAAGAAAAAGCGTCTCGCATTCTTCTCATTGACAGCAGGTAATACGTTTTTCACGTTTTTAGCAACAGAGCCTTCTCTGAGCATGACATACATGCCTCTTTTGACACGTTCAAGGGCCTCTTGAGCTGTTGTCACCTCATGATCTGTTTGGACATTAGCTGTTCGGTACACATTAATTAATCGGTCCGTTAATCCTGCTAGATGGCCATCAATGAGTTTATGTTCATGTTGAGCATCAAGCAGTTTTTGAAGCATATCTTCTTCCGCTTGTTCCACCGCGACATAATCCATCACTTCGGCAAGACCAAGCACTTCTTTCTCCTGATAAAGAGGCTTTAAATCTTTTGCTTTTAGTGTAGCACCTGATCGTTCAAAGCTGACTGCCGGTACACAGGATGGCAGCATGAAATATATATTTAGAGCAGCTTTTCTCGCTTCTTCGAGCATAAAACGGATACCTGCAACACCGGATACATTGGCAATTTCATGCGGGTCTGTTACAACAGTTGTCACGCCGTGAGGAACGACAGCTTTGGAAAATTCAGCAGGAGTCACCATTGAGGATTCGATATGAACGTGGCCGTCAATGAAACCGGGAACAAGCATTTGACCTGTTGCATCCAGCTCCTGTTCTCCCTCATACTCCCCAATTCCTACTATTTTTCCATTTTCAACAGCGACATCAGCGTCTATCCATTCCTGGTTAAACACGTCCATAACCTTCGCATGTTTAATCACTAGGGCTGCTTTTTTTCTCTTTGCAGCTACCTCAATTTGATGTCTGAAAAGCTCCTTATCCAACGACACTGCCTCCTCCGAGTAAACAATATAATGTTTCTTATCGTAAACGAATCTGTTTGCCCAGTCAATGACATTTAGAGAAAATCAACCATATCAAAAGATTGATTTTTATTTCTGAATAGTGGTAATTTGCTGAAAAATAATCGTGATCTATTTTGCTGTTTTTCAGAAAGGAAACGGCTCATTTCCACTTTTTTCTCTTCCTCAATGTCCGCCCCATATGTACACTTCTAAAGCAAAAAAACACCCCTTCTCGGAGTGTTTAATAGTCGTTCTGCATTTCCCGTTTTTCAAAGCGCCCGATATCTGCTACTGCCCCAATGACAATGAGAATATCTTCTTTTTGAATCATTTCATCTGCGAGCGGTGAAACGATCACTTCTTTCCCGCGCTTAATTGCCACGATATTGATCCCGTACCTTGCACGAATGTCGAGATCTAACAAAGAGTGCCCAGCAAGTCTGCTGTTGGCTACGATTTCAATAAGGCTGTACTCATCTGACAGCTCTAAATAATCAAGCACGTTGTTAGAAATAATTTTATGTGCAATCCGTCTGCCCATGTCTCGTTCAGGATGGACAATACGGTCCGCACCAATTTTATTCAAAACCTTTTCATGGTAGTCATTTTGAGCTTTCACTGTGACCATTTTGACACCAAGCTCTTTCAGCATAATCGTTGTTAAAATACTCGCCTGAATGTTTTCACCTATCGCCACGATCACATGATCAAAATTGCGGATGCCTAGGTTTTTTAGGACAGATTCGTCCGTCGAATCACCAATCACGGCATGTGATGCAATTTTAGCATATTCGTTCACACGATCTTCATTCATATCCATGGCCATGACTTCAAGTCCTTCTTCGCTTAGCGCCTTGCAGATACTTCCGCCGAAGCGTCCAAGACCAATGACTGCATATTCCTTTTTCATGTTCAAACTCCTTTTATATCACTTACCATGCATTTTACTACGGTTTCATTAATGAATCCATATGCGACCGTATTTTTTTACGGAACGCTTCACTTAAGTAAAGGTCTGCTCCTTTTTCGATTTCACTGCGATAATGACCAGGAGGCGCAATTTCTTCGCTCTTTTTTAAAACGAGAAACGTTAAGCAGTCCTCATACACTTGATCACCTACTGTGACATCGACAAATGCTGGGCGATAAGTCCCTTCATTTACACCTTCTCGTTTGTACAAATAACGAATGGCATCAAAAGGTACTTCATATAGAACACCCTCTGTTTCTCCGCCGTCTTCTACCATATCTGCTCTTGATCCATCAAGGCGCACCAATGTAAACCTTGTGGTAAAACGATCAAGTGTGCCGCCGCCGATGATTTGTTTGAAATAATGTTCCACTTTCGCAAGCTTAAACCTTGCATCATCCATACAGGACCCATAGGCAAAATAATAGAAGGAAGACGGTTTGCGCTCCCATAGTTGATATGACTTCCAGCAGCCGCTTTCAATCTCCTTCAGGCTCGATGCATTCTGCTTACATATTGTATAAGCAACGGCTGACCTTGGCCCCTGGTCTGTCATAACCTCTATTTCCTGCTGGTCATACCCTTCCTCTAGCTCATCTATCTTATGCAGCGTTTCATCACTGACCTCATACAATTCTCCATATACTGTGCTTTGTTCCGAGACAACACACACAGGGTAACCCTCACCTGTATCGTACAGTCTCCCTTTTATCCAAGCAGATGCTGCTAATGGACTGCTTTCTTTCATCAATGTCTCGTGATACTTTTCGTGCTTTAAAAGTGTCCCATACACAAATAACGTCTTTGTCTCTTTCGTCATCACACATCACATCCTCTCACCTTGCTACTATCTGCTTTTTTGATACACAGGTAAGTAAATATCAAAAGCCGTCCCTTTGCTGAGCTCGCTCTTTACATCCATTCTTCCATGGTGATCTTTTAAGATCGTCGCACAGATCGTTAAACCAAGTCCTGTACCTTCTTTTTTAGTCGAAAAGAAAGGATCATATATTTTCAGAATGTCCTCTTCGGACATTCCTTTTCCTTCATCTTGAATCGTGATTTTCCATTCATTCATCACTTTTTCTGTTGATATGTATATACTGCCGCCTTCAGGCATCGCCTCGATCGCATTTTTGATTAAGTTAATGAACAGCTGCTTCATTTGATTGGCGTCTGCTAATATCGTGCCAGCATCCTGCTTTTTAAATGGCTGTTTGAGATCAATATTTGAAAGAACGGCATTTGTCTTTAATAACGTAATCACCTGCTCTAGCAAATCATGGAGCTGTACTTCTTGAAATTGAACCGATTGAGGTTTTGCTAAGACAAGCAGCTCACTTAAAACAAAATCAATGCGTTTAATTTCAGAAAAGATGATATCAAAATAATCGGTTCTTTCAGGATATTGCGTTTTCATCAGCTGCAAAAATCCATTGACTGAGGTGAGCGGATTTCTGACTTCATGGGCAATGCCAGCGGCTATTTGTCCTGCAACAGCCAGCTTTTGTGCCTGCATTTGCAATTGCTGATTTGATCTTTCAAGTTCAAGCTTTGCCTGCTTTTGTTTCGTGATATCTGCAACCGTTCCAATACCTCCAGTAAACTGGTGCTGTTTATCGAAATAAAGCTTATAATGCACATCTCCCCATACCTTTTTTCCTTCTTTATGGAGAAGCTGCAGCTCCACCCGCCCCTCATCCTTATGCTCTTTGATCACAGACAACAAATGCTGAACGACATGCTCTTCTTGATCAAAGTACTGATTGTACATCGTACCTAGACACTCCTCTATGTCGTAACCCGTCATTTGTTTCCATGCTTGATTTAAAAAAATGATTTCACCTTTTTCATTGGTTTCAAAAACGATTTCTTGCAAGTTATCTGTTATTCGATTCAGCCGCTCTGTCAGTTCGTGTGCTTCTTTTTCTCGTTTATTCAAATCTGATACAAGCAAATTCAACCGGTCCACATAGCCTGAGATGGTCCAAATACCGGCCAAAACAACGACTGTAAAGGCTAGATCGAGCGGCCAATTAATGTGATAGCCGCTAAGATAATAAAAGAAATCCCAGCTCAAAATTAATATAAATGCAAGAACGGATAACAGGATCCGTACTTGATATGTTTTGTTCAAATAATTCCACCTGCCGCCCTGAGATTCTTTGTCAATTGTACCATTTTCCACTTATTTTTTGAGGGAGATGCGGCATTTTTAAGGAACTTTTTTAGAAAAAATAGCCTGCTCTCAGCACAATGGGAGAGAACAGGCTATTTTTATTTACTGCTGAAGGGCTTCTTGAAGCTCTTTTAGCAGTAGTTCTGCGCCTTCAGCGCTTAATGTAATTTGACCATTTCCATACTCGTGGTTCTCAGAAGTAATCTCACCAGTCATCAGGCAGACGCCCTCTGGCTGATATTTTTTCAAGACGATTTTATCTCCATCTATAAAAAATTCCATACTGTCTTTAATAGCGATATCAAGTGCTCTTCTCAATTCGATTGGCATCACAATACGCCCTAGTTCATCTACTTTTCTTACAACTCCGATAGATTTCAATTTCGTTCCCTCTTTCTTTCATTAGCTCAAGATCAATCTGTTTTTCACCAATTGATATATCGTAGACGTAAGAGATTCTTAAAAGGTTTCTCCTGCATAAAATTTTTTTTCAAAATCGAAAAACCAAAGGGAAAATTTATTGTGATTGTAAAAATGAGACTTGAATTTTACAGATTCATTTCAAGCTGATCACAAACCCCCACAAATGACCTCAACCCTCTGAACTTTTAAATGTAAAATTGTTTAAAACAGCAAAAATAGAGATTGGGTGAAAACATGTTTCAAAATGCCGAAATTGGAATTGATTTAGGAACAGCTAACATATTGGTTTACAGTAAAAATAAAGGAATTATTCTCAATGAACCATCCGTTGTGGCAGTAGATACGGAAACAAAAACTGTCCTTGCAGTGGGGTCAGAAGCAAAAGAGATGATTGGGAAAACACCTGGAAAAATTGTAGCGATCCGTCCGATGAAAGATGGTGTCATCGCTGATTATGATATGACAACCGATTTACTTAAACAAATTATGAAAAAAGCAGGAAAAAATATTGGGTTTACCTTTAGAAAGCCGACTGTGGTTGTTTGTACACCATCAGGTTCAACAGCTGTCGAACGCCGCGCGATCAGCGATGCTGTCAAAAATTGCGGGGCCAAGCATGTGCATTTAATTGAAGAACCCGTCGCAGCTGCAATCGGTGCTGATCTCCCGGTGGACGAGCCTGTTGCCAACGTCGTTGTAGATATTGGCGGAGGAACGACAGAGGTAGCGATCATTTCATTTGGCGGGGTTGTCTCTTGCCACTCGATCCGAATTGGCGGAGATCAACTGGATGAAGATATCATTACTTTTGTGAGAAAGAAATACAATTTACTGATCGGTGAACGGACAGCTGAGCAGGTAAAAATGGAAATTGGTTATGGACTCATTGAACACGAACCTGAGTCATTAGAAGTACGTGGACGCGACCTTGTCACAGGTCTTCCAAAAACAATTACACTTGAATCAACAGAAATTCAAGGTGCTATGCGAGAATCACTTCTTCATATTTTAGAGGCGATTCGGGCTACATTAGAAGACAGCCCTCCAGAACTGAGTGGTGATATCGTAGACCGCGGCGTCATTCTAACTGGGGGTGGTGCACTATTAAACGGCATTCAAGAATGGCTCTCTCAAGAAATTGTCGTCCCAGTTCATATCGCAGCAAATCCACTTGAATCTGTCGCAATTGGAACGGGTCGTTCATTAGAAGTAATCGACAAATTGCAAAAAACATTAAAATAATCTTCATGATCTACTTCTTTTTTCATCATTTCGATCATATCGTGATGAATGGATAAACGTGAAGGAGGAAGAACATGTTGCTTGATTTAGGTAAACGGGTCGTTGTCACAGTCATTTTAACCGGTATTATTTTAGGAGGAATGAGCCTGTCGTTTTCACATATGCCCCCTTCTAATGCACAGCCTGTGAAACAACTGAACCGCTAAAAAGCCGCACGAAAGCGGCTTTTTTATTTTGCTTCGGGACGGCTCCCCATTTTCCTTTTCGGTCTTAAATCTGATATGATGAACATGACTAAAGGAGGGTTTTTATGAGTTCATTCGAAAAACAACTAGATCAATATGCTAAAACCATCGTTGAAGTAGGTGTAAATGTTCAAAGTGGTCAAGAAGTGGTCGTATCTGCGTTCACTGAATCTGTAGACCTTGTCCGCCTTGTGGCAAAACACGCATATGAGCGCGGAGCGAAAAACGTACATATCCGCTGGAGTGATGGTGTTCTTACCCGTTTAAAATATGAACATGCCCCACAAGATGTGTTTGAGCAATTTCCAGAATGGGAAGCACAGATGATGGAAACCATCGCAAAACGTGGCGGTGCTTTTATTACGATCTTGTCAGAAAGCCCTGATCTTCTAAGTGGCATTGACTCGAAAAAAATTGCTTCACAGCAAAAAGCTGCAGGTTCAGCACTTCATACATATCGTCAATACGTTCAATCTGACAAAGTTGCATGGACAGTCGTCGGTGCTGCATCAAAAGATTGGGCGAAAAAGATTTTCCCTGAGCATGCAGATGAAGAAGCTGTTGCATTATTATGGGACCAAATCTTTAAAGTCGCCCGCGCTGATCAGCCAGATCCTGTTGAAGCGTGGAAAAAGCATGATGAATCACTAAATGAAAAAGTAAAAGTATTAAATGAACGTCACTACCACAAGCTGCACTATGAAGCACCAGGTACAGATTTAACGATTGAACTTCCAGAACAGCATATTTGGGTAGGTGCTGGCAGCGTGAGTGAACGCGGCGTATCATTCATGGCCAATATGCCGACAGAAGAGGTCTTTACCGTACCTAAAAAAGATGGTGTAAACGGGACTGTCTCAAGCACAAAACCACTTAGTTATGCAGGAAACATTATCGATGAATTTACGTTAACCTTTGAAAATGGGCGTATTGTAGATGTGAAAGCAAAAGAGGGCGAAGACATTTTAACCTCTCTCGTTGAAACAGATGAAGGCTCACATTATCTAGGTGAGGTTGCTCTTGTACCAGATGATTCACCAATTTCTAACTCAAATATCCTCTATTACAATACACTTTACGATGAAAATGCATCCAACCACCTTGCCATCGGCAGCGGTTATGCATTTAATATCGAAGGCGGTAAAGAGATGAAACGAGAGGAATTAGACGCAGCGGGTGTGAACAGCAGTATTACACACGTCGATTTCATGATTGGTTCAAAGGAAATGAATATTGATGGGATCACAAAAGATGGTAAACGTGAACCGATTTTCCGTAATGGAAATTGGGCTTTTTAAAGAAAAAAGACATCCTCATGCGGATGTCTTTTCTTTATGTTTATGCATACAGCTCTTGTAGTCTTTTTTGAATCTCTTGATCTGATAAGAACTCATCATAAGTTGTTTGTTTATCAACGATTCCATTTGGCGTCACTTCGATAATCCGGTTTGCAACTGTTTCAACAAACTGATGGTCATGAGATGAGAAGAGCATAGCCCCTTTAAAGCTCATTAGACCGTTATTCAGCGCTGTGATGGACTCTAGGTCTAAATGGTTCGTCGGCTCGTCTAACAGCAAAATATTCGCTCCAGACAGCATCATTTTTGATAACATACAACGAACCTTTTCTCCACCTGATAAGACGCTTGCTTTTTTCTTCACTTCTTCCCCAGAGAAAAGCATACGGCCTAAGAAACCACGCAGGAAGCTTTCACTTTGATCATTAGGAGAATATTGACGAAGCCAATCAACAAGATCTAAATCGCTTCCTTCAAAATATTCACTGTTGTCTTTAGGGAAGAATGCTTGAGATGTTGTCACGCCCCATTTAAATGTCCCGCTGTCTGGCTCCATTTCACCAGCAAGGATTTTAAATAAAGTAGAGACAGCAAGTTCATTACGGCTTAAGAACGCAATTTTATCCTCACGATTCATAATAAAGCTGACGTTATCCAGTACTTTTACACCGTCAATCGTTTTTGATAGACCTTCTACTTGAAGGACATCATTTCCGATTTCACGCTCTGGCGCAAAATGAACATAAGGATATTTACGAGAAGATGGTTTAATGTCATCTAGCGAAATCTTATCAAGCAATTTCTTTCTTGATGTCGCTTGCTTCGATTTAGATGCGTTCGCACTGAACCGAGCAACGAATTCTTGAAGCTGCTTAATTTGTTCTTCTTTTTTCTTGTTGGCATCCTGGCTGAGTTTTAATGCCAGCTGGCTTGATTCATACCAGAAATCATAGTTTCCGACATACACTTGAATTTTTCCAAAGTCAAGGTCTGCAATATGCGTACATACTTTGTTTAAGAAATGACGATCATGCGATACGACGATGACGGTATTTTCAAAGTTAATGAGGAACTCTTCTAACCACTGAATGGCTTGTAAGTCCAAGTGGTTCGTTGGCTCATCGAGAAGTAGAACGTCAGGCTTACCGAATAAAGCTTGTGCTAAAAGCACTTTTACCTTTTCAGATCCGCCAAGCTCAGACATTTTCTTCGATTGCAGGCTCTCTGGAATACCAAGACCTTTTAATAGGATCGCAGCTTCACTTTCTGCTTCCCACCCGTTTAACTCAGCAAACTCACCTTCAAGCTCTGCTGCACGAATCCCGTCTTCATCTGAGAAATCAGGTTTCATATAAATCGCATCTTTTTCCTGCATCACATCATATAGACGTTTGTGACCCATGATGACGACTTTTAACACTTCAAACTCTTCGTATTCAAAGTGGTTCTGTTTTAAAATCGCTAAACGTTCACCAGGACTCATATGAACATCGCCCGTTTGAGCCTCAATTTCTCCAGAAAGAATCTTTAAGAACGTTGATTTACCAGCTCCATTGGCACCAATTAGTCCGTAGCAGTTGCCAGGAGTGAACTTAATATTTACTTCTTCAAATAATTTACGATCAGCAAATCGCAAACTAACATTATTCACTGCAATCATTTATTAATCCTCCATCACTCATTCATCAATATGAAGTATAACATGAATAACGATTGATAGAAACGTCTCTCGCTAAGAACAAAGGCTTTTTGTCCAATATGGTATAATAAGTGGGAATGTTTTTGTTGAAGGAGTTCGGGCGATTTGAGATTACTCACACTCATGGAATACTGTTTATTGATTTTCTTTATGGGCATTTATTTATCGGCGACTGGCTTTAATGCAAGAGACTTTGGCCTTTATATTGGGCTTGTCCTCATTTACACACTGGTCCATATCTTTTCAAAACGCTTTTTACAAAAGCGCGGAAAAGACAATGTGAAAATTGGATTATTCCGTTCTGTTTTGGCGATTACTGGGTCCGTTTTCGCTTCTGTTTTGGCCATTGTCATCATTGTCACGATGCTCACACCAAATTAAAAACGACCCTACATGAAGGGTCGTCCATTCAAGCACCTTTCTTACGCATTGAGAAAGGTGTATTTATTGTGTTTGTCTAATATCGCCAAATGGGAAGAAAACAAATTCTGATGTGCCGACAATCCGATCCTTTTCAATGAGTCCGAGTCCATTTCGACTGTCCATAGAATTCAGTCTGTTGTCACCCATAACAAAGTAATCGTTTTTCGGTACTTTCACTGGACCAAAATCTCCTGTTAAATGTACCTCATACTCTTTGGCATGCGCCTTGTTCTCTTTTAAATAAGGCTCATCTACTTTTTTACCATTAATGTAAAGCGTATCATCCTTCATTTCAATCGTGTCGCCTGGAAGGCCGATCAATCGTTTGACATAATGAATTTTCTGACCGTCTTTTCCATTAATAATCACGATGTCACCACGTTTGACTCCACCGAGATAGTTGATGGTTTTGTTAACAAACAGCTTTTCTCCATCATGAAGGGTTGGTTCCATTGACTCTCCTTCCACCACATACGGCTCAAAAATAAACGTACGGATGATGAGGACGAGGGCAAGTGCAATTAAAATGGCTTTGATCCATTCAAACAGAGAACTTTTCTTCTCTTTTTTGGCTTGTTTCGCATCAGATTGAATGTCATTTTCGTTTTGTTTGTTTTCTTCGTTCAAAATACTGCTTCCTCCTAAGACTTTCTGCTAAAAGACTTGAAACGCGAATTGAATAACTTTACTTTATCACATGTCATTTAAAAATTCACAAGACAACCATTCAATTAGATATTTTTTCCTAATTTGCTGATGATTAAACAAAAAGAAGCACCGCTCTTCACGATGCTTCTTTTCAAATTAAGCTTCTTGTCGGACTGGTTTTTTTAGAATTCCGAGAAGTAGCGCTGTAACAATGGCACCGATTAAGATGCTGATGATGTAAAGAACTGGATGATTTGTTACCCAGAAAACGAATAGTCCGCCGTGCGGTGCAGGAAGCGTCACTCTAAAGAATTCTGTTAATCCACCTGCAACTGCTGCACCAATCACAGCCGAAGGAATGACGCGCAGAGGATCTGCCGCTGCAAACGGGATCGCCCCTTCCGTAATGAACGCAGCTCCCATGAAGTAACATGTAATACCTGCTTCGCGGTCACGTTTAGAGAATTTGTTTCTAAAGATCGTTGTCGCTAGGGCAATTCCTAGCGGCGGCACCATTCCACCTGCCATAATCGCAGCATGCGGTGCATAGTTGCCAGCAGCAATCATCGCAAGACCAAATGTGTAGGCAGCTTTGTTAATCGGACCACCCATATCAATGGCCATCATACCAGCTAAAATAATCCCCATTAATACAAGGTTTCCAGTACCAAGTGATTCAAGCCAGTGTGTTAATCCGTCCATGACCATTTTAACAGGCGTGTTGACGATGTAATGCATGATAATCCCTGTAAAGAAAATACCGAACAATGGATAGAGCAGAACTGGTTTAATACCATCGAGCGACTGTGGTACAAAAGTGAATACTTTTTTGAGCAGCACCACGATGTAACCAGCAAGGAAACCAGCAATCAATCCGCCTAAGAATCCAGCACCTGCTGCTGAGGCCATGAATCCGCCAACCATACCTGGTGCGAAACCTGGACGGTCTGCAATACTCATTGCGATAAATCCAGCTAATACAGCAACGATTAAGGCAAGTGCATTATCTCCGCCAATTCCTTTTAATACAGCTGCAAATGAATTGAAAGAAGGATCTTTAGGGTCAGCTGAGTTAATTCCCCAGAAGAATGAAATCGCAACGAGGATACCGCCCCCAACAACAAACGGAAGCATGTTGCTTACACCGCTCATTAAGTGCTTATAGAATCCACTTCTTCCCTTACCTGACGATTCATTTTCATCTTTTGAAGAACTGCCGCCTGAACCTTTATAAATCGGCGCATCTTGATTGATGGCTTTTTCGATCAATTCTTGCGGACGGCGAATTCCAGCTGTCACAGGTACTTCAATGACATGTTTGCCTTTAAAGCGTTCCATTTCAACTTGTTTATCAGCTGCCACAATAATAGCTGGCGCTTCTTCAATTTCTTTTGCTGTCAGGGCATGTTTAATTCCACTAGAGCCGTTTGTCTCAACTTTAATGTCAACGCCCATTTCTTTTGCTTTTTCTTTCAAAGCATCTGCGGCCATAAATGTATGCGCGATGCCTGTTGGACAAGCTGTCACCGCTAAAATTTTAGCAGGTTTTCCCGGTGCAGCCGGTTCCTCTTTGACTTCCTCTTCTTCTTCATCGTCTTTATCATGTGTATTGATAATTTCAATGATTTCATCTTCAGTAGCCGCTTCAAGAAGCTGCTTTCGGATCTCTTCACGCATGAGAAGTGTGGATAAACGAGAAAGTGCTTCTAAATGCGTGTTGTTTGCGCCTTCAGTTGCTGCAATCATAAAGACAAGATGACTTGGCTGTCCGTCTAATGATTCATAATCTACACCAGCTGTTGAACGACCAAATGCAATGGCAGGTTCTTTCACACTTGCTGTTTTCGCATGAGGAATCGCAATTCCTTCTCCAATTCCCGTAGAGCTTTGTTTTTCACGATTAACAACAGCTGCTTTGTAGCCTTCTTTATCATTTAATTTACCAGCTGTATCTAATACAGTGACCAGTTCTTCAATAACGGCTTCTTTTTGCTGGCTGTCTAATTGAAGCTTAATCGTATGCTTCGTGAGTAGTTCTGTAATTTTCATGATGACTCCTCCTTTAAATGCGTGTGACTTTTACTTGTGGCAATAATGTATCGACAAGCTCTTTTGTTCCAAGTTCCTCAGAAAATGCTGTAGCACTTCCTGATGTGACGCCAAGCTTAAATGATTCTTCTATGGAAAGGCCTTTAGAAACGCCAGCTAAGAATCCTGCAACGACTGAATCCCCTGCACCAACTGAGTTGATCAGCTTGCCTTTTGGAACATTAGATTGAAAGATCCCTTCCTTACTGAATAAGAGAGCGCCGTCTCCAGCCATAGATACAATGACATGTTCAGCACCTTGTTCCAACAGCTTTTTCCCATAAGAAATGGCTTCTTCTGCAGATGAAATACTGGTTTCAAACATTTCACCTAACTCATGATGGTTTGGTTTCATTAAGAATGGTTGCAGATCTGCTGCTTTTTTTAAGGCTTCTCCAGAAATATCAAGTACTACTCTTACCCCTTGCTTCGCACATACCTCAGCAATGCGCTCATATGTGTTATGAGGCAGTGAAGAAGGAATGCTACCTGCTAATACAACGACATCGCCTTCTGTTAATGAAGTGAATTGGGATAAAAACGAATCGAACTGTGCTTCAGTAATACTTGGACCGAGCCCGTTGATTTCTGTTTCTTCGCCTGTTTTTAGTTTCACATTGATACGTGTATCTTCTGACACCTCATGAAAGGCTGTTTGTAATTGTTCGTTTTGTAAAAAGTCTTGAATATATTTGCCTGTAAAACCGCCAATGAATCCAAGTGCTTTTGATTCAACACCGTGCCGTTTTAAAAGCCTTGAGACATTGATTCCTTTACCACCTGGATATTTTTTGTCATAGGTTGAACGATTTAAACCGCCGACCGCAAAATCCTCCACGTGTACGATGTAATCAACTGATGGGTTTAAAGTAACTGTATAAATCATGTTTTCACTACCTTTATAACCGTTTTTTCATGGTAATTATCGAATGAATCCTCTTTTGCGTCGTTTGTGATAATGGTGGCTTCCTGTAAACTAGCAAAGGTTGAAAACGATATTTCGCCAAACTTTGAGGCATCTGTTAAGATGTAGGTTTTTTTCGCCTGCTTCATGGCTCTTTTTTTAATGAGTGCTTCTTCTGGATCAGGTGTTGTAAACCCTGCCTCGGGATGAATGCCGTTCGTCCCAACAAAGCTTTTGTCAAAACGGTAATTTTCCATAGCTGTCAAAGCTGCGGCTCCCACCATGGCTCCTGTTCGATGTTTCACTGATCCGCCTATCAGGTAAAAAGAAATGCCTTTTCTCATGAGTGCTTCAATGTGCATGACACCATTTGTCACCACAACGATGTCTTGATCTGGATCGATAAAGTCAATCATTTGCTGTGTTGTCGTACCAGCATCTAAGTAAATACAATCGCCTTGTTTTATAAGTGATGCAGCTGCCTCTGCAATCAATGACTTTTCATGAAGGTTTTTGGCAGATTTCTCAAACACATCTGGTTCAAGACGAATACTAGATATTTTAGCAGCTCCTCCGTGAACTCTTTTAAGAAAGCCTTTTTCTTCAAGGGCTGATAAATCTCTTCTAATTGTAGATTCAGACGCATCCGTCATAATCGTTAAGTCCTGTATTTTGATGACATCGTTTTCTTCTAAATAGTCGATAATGAGTTGATGTCTTTCTGGTGTGAGCATTGAAAACACCCCCTTTTGAAAACGTATTCATTTTGCGCGCACCTTTATTGTAATCGCTTTTTTCAACATTATCAATACAAAACAATCAAATACATTCAATAACTATCAAAATCTTTCACAATGGTCATCTTACCTTTATATGTACCATTTGTAAACTGAAAAATATGTGACATTGAGAAGAAAGTCATGATATTAGCATTTCTATCATTTTTCATTTCATTCAATTGAACGAAAAAAAGCCTTTATGCGTTTTGCATAAAAGCTTCAGGTGCGGAGCAGCAGGCAATATATCTCGTTCTACCTTCTTGTCAGCACCTCGTACGTTAACTTTAGGATTATTCATATCTAAGTGATTCAATCGGATCGAGCCTCGCTGCTTTATTGGCAGGAATCAGTCCAAAAATAATACCAATGAGCATACTAAATAGGACGCCTCCACATACGATTTGCCACGATACAAGAGAAGGCCACCCTGCAAACAGTGACACAAGTGAAGCACCTCCTAAGCCAAGCGCGATTCCAAGTAACCCACCGATCAGTGTAAGGACGACAGACTCAATTAAAAACTGAACGAG
Source organism: Bacillus sp. 22190 (assembly GCF_052045575.1). Classification (NCBI taxonomy): domain Bacteria; kingdom Bacillati; phylum Bacillota; class Bacilli; order Caryophanales; family Bacillaceae; genus Bacillus; species Bacillus sp. 22190. The sequence continues at coordinate 25,811 of NZ_JBQEPF010000008.1, forward strand.
TATTTGAGCCCTAGTTGCCCCAAGTGCCTTTCGAATTCCGATTTCTCTTGTTCTTTCTGTGACAGATACGAGCATAATATTCATGACACCAATGCCGCCGACAAGTAATGAGATACCAGCAATTGAGCCAATGATTGTTGTCATGACAGACGTAATCTGACCAATGCCTGCTGCAATCTCTTCCAGATTGATCATTTCGTAAGCATCTTCTGTATGGTGATTTTCATTTAAGCGTGCAGCCGCACTCTTTCCTACTTCTTTCATTTGATCAGCATGTGCAACTTGAATAGACAACTTATCATATTCTTTCACACCAAATGCAGTTGTCAGCATTGCAAAAGGGACATATATTTCATTCATATCAAATGAAAACAGCCCTTCCTGTTTTGCTAAAACTCCGATCACCTCAACCGGCTGTCCATTCATCCAAATCAACTCGCCTACTGCCTTCTCTCCATTAAATAATTCTTTTTGTATCCCTTCTGAAATAACAGCTGCCCTTCTTCCGCTCCTAAAATCGATTTCACGTAAGTCCTGTCCTTCTGCTATATGTAATGAATGTACATTCGTGTACCCTTCATTAATCCCATTGACCGTTGCATCTATTGTTGTATCTTGGAATCTTAATTGCATGCCTTGTGCCGTGGAGGAGGCAACCTGTTTAACCCCATTCAATGCTTGAACACTTTGAATGTCTTCTTCTGTAAATGTGGCTTCAAATAACGCATTAGGATTCGCATTTAACTCCTCATCAGAGGGTGTATAGGTCATATCAATGGTATTGTTTGGCCCTGAAATTGATTCTTTCAGCATTTGCTCTCCGCCTTGACCGATGGCAACGACTGCAATCACTGATCCAACCCCAATAATAATGCCAAGCATTGTTAAAATAGACCGCAATTTATGAGCTAGGACAGAATTCAGCGCTATTTTGATATTTTCAAAGAGTTTCATTCATTGCGTCTCCTTGTATCAATCTATCTTGAGCGAGGCGTCCATCTCTTACAACGACTATCCGGTTTGTATACGCAGCTATTTCTTCTTCATGAGTAACGAGCACAACCGTTGTTCCTTCCTCATTGAGCTTTGTAAACTGTTCCATAATCGAGCCGCTCGTTTTTGAATCAAGAGCGCCTGTTGGTTCATCTGCCAAGATGAGCTCCGGCTCATTGACAATCGCACGTGCGATGGCTACTCTTTGCTTTTGACCCCCTGACAACTCGTTTGGCATATGCTTCATTCGATCTGCCAAACCAACCTTTTCAAGTGCCATTTCTGCACGTTCTTTTCTTTCCTTTTGACTGATACCAGCGTAAATCATCGGAAGTTCAACATTTCGCCTCGCATTTAATCTAGGCAGTAAATAAAATTGTTGAAAAACAAAACCAATGGATCGATTTCGAATCACTGCCAGTTCTTGATCCTTTGCTGCCGACAGCTCCATACCTTGAAAATGGTACTGTCCGGAGGTCGGGTGGTCCAGACAGCCAATGATATTCATTAACGTTGATTTTCCAGAGCCGGACGGGCCCATAATGGACATATACTCGCCTTTACCAATGACGAGGTCCACTTCACTTAATACATCAAATGTCTCCTCAGCGACTTCGTAGCTTTTTGTCACGTTTGAAAGCTGAATCATTCAGCATTCACTTCCATTCCGTCATACATATCATCTGATGGCTCTGCAATGATTTGATCTTCTTTTGTTAAACCTTTCGTCACTTCAAGATCTTGACCTGACGTTTCACCTAATGTCACTTTTACTTTCTTCAGTGTATTCTTTTCAACAACATAAACGTATGAACCATCTTTGTCTTTTTTCACAGCTGTTTCAGGAATTGTGAGCACTTGACGCTTGTCCGTTTCAATTTCCATGATCATTTTAAAGCCTGGTTTTGCATCCGGCTTTTTCCCTTTTATTTCAATTTCGACTGGATATTGTACGGTTTGATCACTAGCAGCTGTTTCTGCTGTTGACTGGGCAGGCACAGCGCCCACTTTTTTCACCACTCCTTGCCAACTCTTTCCGCGAATGACATCAGACGTTACCTTTACTTTTTGTTTCTTTTTGACTTTCATAGCGTCATACTCAGTGATTAAGCCTCGTACGATCATTTTTTTCTCATTGCCAATATGGATCACCGGCTGCCTCTCTTCTAGCTTCCCTGCGCCAGCATCTTGCTCGATGGAGATGACTGTTCCTTCAATTTTGCTATGTATCGTTAAATCTTCTATTTGTGCCTTTACTTTTTCTTGGTTAAGCTCCGCTTGTTTTTGCTCTAATTCAGCGGCTTTGAGTTCGAGTTCAAGCTGATCTCGCTCGTTTTTCGAATCAGAGCCCGCCTTTTTCCCCTGATTTTCATCTAATGTATTGAGTCTATTTTGTAATTGTTCAAGCTTTAGTGTACTTGATTCAGCCGCAAGTGCTTGCTGCTGTTCTTCAAGCTCCAGTTCCTTATTTTCATATGTAAGGAGCGGTGTTCCAACTTTCACCTTTTCTCCTTCTTTCACAGCGATATGATTCAGGCTTCCCTTCTCTTCTTCTGTATAAATGAATTGCTCCTCCGAGAATGAAAGTGTTCCAGGCGTCATCACCGTAGAAGTTATTTCTTTTGATGCAAGTTGGACTGTTTTAAATGATGCCGTAGAGGCAGGCTTTGATTGGTTTTTTGCAATATTAAATCCAATGAATAGACCAATCACAATAATGATAATGGATCCGATAATGATTTTCTTTCTCATAAAAACATTCTACCCCCAGCTTACTGCATGTTGATGGTGATCGTAGTTCCTACATATTGAAAAATTAAAGATAATACATAAAAGACACTCACAATAATCCAAGATATTCTTGGCGAAATGCGGCCGACTTTGATCAATAAAAAGCCTGTTAAAACAAGATTCCAGATCACAAAAAGATCGATATTGGCTAACACGGCATGCCATGGACCAGACATTCGAATGAATGCGTTTAATGAGGTAACCGTGATATCTTTTGGCACATGAAAAAAAATGATCGCCAAATGAGAAATAATCGTACCAATGATCGTAATAGGCGTGATATACAGTACACCTGAAAACAGCTGATGAAATGTTGCATCACCTTTTGCTAAAAAGACGATGAACTTGTATACGGCAGTATTAATGACAATCCCAATGACCAGACCAATGAGCGTGATCACATAAACGAAAGGGATTGGTAAAATTAAATCTGCCCACAATCCTTCATTCACTAGCTGAGACAAATAAGTGACAACAACTGTTAATACAAGCACACATGATAAAGGCCACCAAACGAATGGCTGCTCCCACACTCTTTTTAAATGCTCTGATGGTCTTGTGCTTACTCCAATCATTGTGGGTTTTGGCGTTGTTTCTTTCATCAAAGGTCATCCTCTCCATGTGCTTGTAAGTATCGAAACGTTTTTTCATACTCTTGTTGTTTCTATTTTATCAAAAGATTGCCAATAAGTGATAGATCATTTGATTTTCTTATTTTCATAGTGATAGGATTGAATCTATTATTCTATTTTCATGAACGACATCCTTCAAATGATACCTTGATCCGACCATATTCATATGAAAAAATCATGATTTTACTGACTGAAAAACAGTTTATGAAGTAAACAACATGTCTTTCGGAATAAATATCCTTTTCCTTTGGATTCAGATGGTCTCAGTTAGACACAACAATTTTTTGTTAAAATATTCCTAGTAATTTCAATGAATCCCGGCTTTATAGGACTATGTTTAGCGCCTTTTATAGAACAGATGAGCCTTTAGTATCAATACTTTCATATTAAAAAAATAAAAATAAAAGGATTTTACTTGATCAAATGTTATTTTTTCATATAATGTAAAATAGAGGTAGGTTAAATGATAGTGGAAATGGAGTCAAGTGAATGTTAAGAGAAAAATTGAAAATGCAATTGATTTTACTTTATGAAAAGGAACAAGAAGCATGGCAATACTTTAGAAAGGAAAGAGAACTGATTTATCATGAGCTCAAATTACTTGATATGAAAGAGAGCAGACCTTCTAATGACAAAATATACTACGCAGCAAGGTGTGTAGATATTATTAAAGAAAAAAAGGGAAGCATCGTGAGCACAAAAGAACTAAAAGAACAGCTTCAAGCTCAAACAGATTTCAATGTGAGACGAATCAGCGAATTGTATGATCTCATTCAACAGCTCGATCCTCACATTTCTAAAGCACGCCGGGGATGTTTTATTTACGAAGATCATACCCAAGTACCTCTCCAAACTTTTCACACATAAAAAAATTGGTTACAGCCGCTGGCCATAACCAAATCCTCTAATATCTATTATCCACCACTTACAGGAGGAATGAGTGCAACAGTGTCCCCGCTACGCACTTCAGCATTTCCCCTCGTATATATTTCGTTGACTGCAACCATCACGTTTTGTGCAGTATCAACACCATATACCTCCTGTAATTCTATTTTAATCTCATCAACCGTTGTTTGATCTTTTTGAATGATGATTTGTTGTTTACCGGCCTTCTCAGCAAGGCCGGCGAACAATAATACGCTAATCATGCCGCTTCCCTTCTTTCTCGTTAAGTTGGAGAGTACTAGGTTTTCCTTCCGGGTATGAAACGGTTTCAAGCTGATCACCTATCCAAGCCTCTCCATCTTCCCAGTATTCCTTTTTCCATATAGGAACTATTTCCTTTATTCGTTCAATCGCATATTCATTGGCTTCGTATGCAGCTTTCCGATGAGGTGATGAAACAGCTATTGCCACTGCAATGTCACATATCTCAAGAGTGCCAATACGATGCACAATAGCAGCTTCTGTATCGGGCCAGCGTTTTTTAATTTCTTGTCCAATTTGACTCAACATATTTTCCGCCATTGGTATGTATGCTTCATATGTTAAACGCAACGTTTTTTTGCCATTTGTCCATTCTCTTACCGTGCCTATGAATGTCGTAATGGCTCCCGCTTTGCGTCTTGTGACATGCTGAATCAATTCATTCACATCAATCGGCTCTTTTGTGATCTTAAAAAGTTCATTCATACGAGGCTTCCCCCTTCAATAAATTAAAAGCAAATGTGATCCCGCGCTTGTCAAATGCTGAAAACACAGGAAACGGGTATTTCTCAGTGAATTGTATTTCTTTATTGAAATAAATGGCTGCTTGTATATGAGAAAGTGTCGAAAGATCAATGAGTTCCTGTTCGTCTTTGACACACAGGATTTTGCGGTAAGGCGCCTGTTTGTATCCTTCGATCAAGACGGCGTCTAAAGGAAGATGCTGACACATGTTGATTAGTTGTGTGAATGTCATGTGCCGTATGAAAAAGTGACATTCACCTTCTCCCTCCACACCTGCGGCAAATGCACCCGCTTGAACATATCGGTCCGTATCTTTTTGTTTGAACAGACGGTCTGGCTTTCCACCATGTCCGTGATGTTTGAAGCAGCCTAGCTGCATTTCTTCTTCATCCGCCAGCTGACATAATTTTTCGATCAGCGTCGTTTTACCACTATTTTGATAGCCCACGACTTGTAGAATGTTTAATTTGTCATCCAACATGGAGCACCGCCTTCGTGGTGAAATAGCAGAACGCTGACCTGGTCACCTGCACTAAACCCTCTTGTTCCTCCGGGCAAAACAATGAAACAATCAGCATGAGCAATAGATGTCACAGCACTAGATTTATCAAGACCTGTTGGCGTCACACTCAGCTGGCTGCCAGCGAAATCAAGTGATGCTCTAACAAATCGTGTGAATGGATTGGCTTTTGGAAAATCATGTGTCAGCTTCGCCTCAGCAAAAACGGGAAATGGATTTTCTTTCAAACACCATTTATAAATGATCGGTTTGACAAATAGTTCAAAGCCAACAAAACAGGCAGCCGGATTTCCTGACAGCCCATAAAGCAATTGACCATTTGACAACGCAGCAACGGTCGTCACACTTCCAGGTCTCATGGCGACTTTATTAAACAACACCTCTGCACCTAGTTTTTCATAAATAGCAGGTAAAAAGTCAAAATCACCTACCGATACACCACCTGTTGTGATGAGCATATCAACTTTGCTTAAGGCTGATTTTACGGCTTCATAGCTTTGATCAAAATCATCGGATACACCGCCTAAATCAAGCGGTTCTCCTCCAGCTTCAAGAACCTGAGCGTATACCATGCTTAGGTTACTATTTCTAATTTTACCGTCCACCATGGCATCACTTACTTGTAGGAGCTCGGTACCTGTTGAGATGATACCGATCACCGGTTTTTTGACGACTGGCACAACCGCATACCCGAACGTTGCCAATATCGCCGTCACGCCTGGGGTAACTTTTGAGCCTTTTTTGATCATGACGTTCCCTTTGAGGGTCTCTTCTCCTTGCCGAGAAATATTGTCCCCCTTTTTCAGCGGTCTTTTAAGTGACATCATTGATTTACCGTCTTTTTCAAACGTTTTCGTCAATTCGAGCATGATCACAACATTTGCTCCTTTTGGAATCTTCGCTCCTGTCATGATGCGAATCGCTTGAAAAGGACCGATCGTTTTTGCAGAAACAATACCTGCCCCTATATGATCAATGACCTCAAATTCAATCGGATGCTCGCTCGATGCTTCCTTTGTATCTTCTGCTCGAAGTGCAAAACCATCATACGGAGAACGATCAAAGGCAGGAACATCGTGATCTGCTAAAATATCCTCTGCAATCCATCTTCCAAGGCTGTTCTTTAAAGGAACCCATTCGACTTGTCCATGTTTTTGAAATTGGTGGACTTTCTTTACTGCCTCTTCTACTGGAATTGGCTGTCGTCTTTCCATCACTTCTCACTCCTATATGCCTAGCAGTCTTGCTAGTAATGAATTGGCTACTCTTTCATCATTTGTCCCATGGATTAATACACGTCCTCCTTTAAAACAAACGATACGGTGTCTTTCATAGCGTATATGAATTAAAAAATCGTTCACTTCCACCTCACAAATAGAGGACAGACGCTCTTTTACATGCTGAAATGAAAGGTTTTCTAAATCCTTCGATATGATCTGAATGGTGTCACGCCCGCAAAGAATCGCTGTTTTTTTTCGCTGTTCATCTAAATATGGATACGTTCTATTTATGCCGCAAGATGGACAGCTCTCCTGCTTCGTACGAGATACATCCATTTTAAACGAAGACGACTGCCACAAATCAAACGTGACAAACTTTCGCTCCATTTGCTCTTCATGCCCTGTTAAATATTTTAATGCCTCTGTTTGCTGATAAGCCGACACCATTTGGACAGCAGGAGAAATAATACCAGCTGTATCACATGTCAAACCCCCAACAGGCACTGAGGTAAATACACATGATAAGCAAGGTGTTTTGCCCGGCAAAATGGTCATATACATTCCCTGACTGCTCACACAGGCACCGTAAATCCAAGGCGTATTTGTTTCTAAGGATAAGTCATTCATCACCATTCTTGTCTCAAAATTATCAGTCGCATCAATGACGATATTTGCTTTTCGGAATAAAGGTCTTAACAGCTCTACTCCTGCATCTTCAATAATGGCGTGTATGGTCACTTCATGGTTGATCTCTTGGAGACGTTTTTTCGCCGCTGCCGCTTTTGGCACATGCATCTTTGCATCGTGTTCAGTGTACAGCTGCTGCCGTTGTAAATTTGAGAATTCGACATAATCACGATCTACAATCGTCAAAGTACCAATTCCAGATCGGACAAGCCCTTCAGCAGATGCTGTTCCAAGTGCACCAGCTCCAACAATAAGGACATGACTTTCGGCAAGCGCAGACTGCCCTTTTTCGCCTACCGGAGGGAACAAGATTTGCCTTGAATATCGCTCGTTCAATATTGTTCTCTCCTTCTCGTTTTTATGTATCATATCATACCGTTTTCAGGTAAATCGCTTCTTTTATTGATATTATGAAATTCATTTGGTGCCACGTTCAGTTCGTCGGCTGGAACAACCTGGACGTGAAGTTTTTGTAATAAGTCTTTGATAGCTAATTGATTCTCTTTTAAACACGCAGAAATAAACGGAAGACTGCGGCGGTGATAAAGCGCAAATAACGGCTGTAATCTTCCCTGCACCATCGGAACCACAGCATCTACATTTTCATGGCAATAAGAAGATAAAGCGACGGCTGTCTCTTTTCGTATGAATGGCATATCACATGCCGTCACTAAATACCACTCTGCTTCTTGCTTTTGCATAGCGGTATATATGCCTGCAAGCGGGCCATACCCACGCACCTGTTCATCATCTAACCAAACAGCTTGTTCCCCTCTTGCTTTGAAAAAAGGCAGAAGCTTCGGGTGACTGATGATGATGGTTTCCCCTTTCAAAAGTTGCTCTTTCACATGTTCATATAGTGGTTTCCCCTGATAGACATGACTTGCCTTTGGCTCTCCAAAACGCCTAGAAGCACCTCCGGCTAGTATCACATTCACTATTCTCATCATCTCATCCCCTTTGATATGGTTGTTCTAATCGCACTCATTTCGCATACTTTATTGATAACATGAATAAGGAGGGTCTACCTATGAACCGGCGCCATGCTTCTCCCCTATTCCATGATCTGTCTCAAGAAAATCTATTTTTAAAAGCTGAAACGGCCAAGTATCAACAGATGATTTCAGATTTACAGTCCACGTATACCTATGCTAAAAACAAGAAGCTATCTCAAGAATATCATGAGATGAAAAAGGATTTCACTCAATTAAAACAACAATTGGATGAAATGACCATTGACCAAGACGAAGCATCATCTAAAATACAGGATCTCTCTTATAGCAAATCGGAATTATTACATAAAATCGTCCTTCTTCATGAAATGCTGCAAAAGGAAACCTATCATAGACGAAAAGAAACAGAGGAAAAGCACCGATTGCATTTGAAGGTTGTTAAATATAAGGAAATGTCTCAGCAACTACAGGAGCGATTAATAGACCAAGATAAACAGCTTGCAAAAGAGGAGAAAAAAGGAAATACTTTATCCGCTGTGATTGAAAAACTGCAGCAAACTCTAGGCGATAAAAACGCAGAGCTTCATTTATTACAAGAAGGCGTCCGGCATCTACAGGAGCGTTTTTATGAAACACAAGAAAAATTACTGCAAATCGAAAAAGCAAAAGAAGCCATTTTTTATGAAACGCTCACGAGCTACCAAAAACAGTTGGCCGAAAGCGAGGAATGGATCGCTTCTCATTTTGCTGATATCGACCAGTCAGCCCAAACAAATGCCGAGCCGTTCTCACAAGACCCTATTTTACAAACAACCGAAGAAATAGGACCGATTTTGAAGAAACTAAACGAACAAGTAGAAACGCTCCAGGCAAAAGTTGATGCGGTGCAGCGGAGTGGAGAGGTCATGACAGTGAAGATCGATGGATTTAAAAAACAGCGCGACAACATGCCCAAAGAACGAAAGATTGTCTATACAGTTGATCAAAAAAAGTGATTCATTCATCACGTACGCAAGAAAAAACTGCTGGCATTTACGCCCAGCAGTTTCTTTTTTATTTATTCGTCTTCTGTTTGAATGTCGCCTTCTAAAATATACTGTCCGCGATAAGGTTTCTTCACTTCTGGGTACATTTTAATTAAGCTTTGCATAAACGTTGTCATATTTGGAATTTCAAGACCGCTCTCTTTTTCAATCTCTTTTTGAAGTTCAGAGCTTTTAATCGCCGCATTATGACGCTTTAATGTTTTGATTGCAGCTTCACGAAGCTTAGCTGCCTTTGATCCAGGTCTAGCTGTGCCTCTTCTGCGTCTTGTAGATCCTTCAGGAATACCTACAGGTGCACCATTTAGCTGACCTGTTCCTAAAGATGATGTAACGTTTGACTGCGTTTGCGCAGGCTGATTGTAGCTTCTCATTTCTTGTGCAGCCAGCTCAGCTAATACAGGCAGTGAATCTGTTTTTCTCTCTGTACGTACTTCTTTTTTTGTATCTGTGACGAGACCTGTACCTTGACGGTCTAATTCTCTTAGTTTTGCGTAAATCGCATCTCGTTCAATTTGATATTCACGGATGACCTTTACTTCTGCTTCATTTAATTGTTCCAATCGTAAACGTAACGCTTCCCTCTCATTAAACAATGGATTTCCCCCTCATCATATAAAAAATATTCTATAGTAAATATTAGATTAGAAAACTAATTTTATCAACTATTTTTTTATCATTTTACAGTTTGCTATCAGATAGGTATTTCCAACTAAAATTTTGCCAAAGAAGAAAAATCGGCACCCATTTCATTGCCACTATAGGCTTTTGACCACCTTTGAAATATTGTAAAAATTTTGAATAAATGCTTATACTACTTGATTTATATAGTTATTTACCAAACTGAAATTTCTTTTGTGCAAAAACGTTCTGAATAGTAAAAAGTTAAAATCTTTACATTTTCATTTCAAAATAAAAATGTAAATAGGTCATAATACCTTTTTATTTCAGGAAATTTTTTTAATGAAATCCCTCATTTTCTCTTTTCTTAAGCATTCCACCTACAATCATATTCATCCAGTGCAATATGTCTCCTATTTTTCCCCATGAAAAAAACCCCCATTTATGGGGGGAAAGCCTATTCTGCAGCCTTTTCAGACTCAGAAAGAACTCGATTGACACGTTTTTCAAGCATTTTCATACCGCTTCCGCCAGCTTGGAAGTGGCGTAAAGCACCTGTTTTATCGAATACATAGTAAGCTGGTACATATTCGTTCTCAAATGCTTCTGTTAATTTATGGTCGCTGTCTACAAAGATTGGCTGAGTGATTTCATGCTCATTTGCAACCTCTTTGATTTTTTCTAGATCAAGGTCATCCTCTGAACGTGGCATGTGAACTGCGATCACGTTTAGTTGATCTTTGTATTCATCACGGAATTGGTTCACTTGCGGCATCGCCTCTTTACAAAGGTGACAGCTAACTGACCAGAAGTGGATCAATGTTGGTTTATCACCAATTAATTCTTCTCTTGTTACTTCTCCATTTAACCATTCTTTTGCACCAGTTAGTTCTGGCATTGGTTGACGTAATTTCATTTTGAAGCGCCTCCATCCATTGTATGTCTCGAAACAAAAAAGTCTAACATCAGTTAGACCCCAGCATGTAGACAAACCCTCGCATTCTTTTTCGGTCCTGCGTGCTGGTGCTCACGGAATGTCACATTCGCTTCGCGCCAGTACTCGTCGTTCCTAGGGCTGCAAAGGTTTTCTATCACGCTGAAAAGAAGACAAAGGGCTAAAATCAAGTTCATTTTAGCCCTTTGTCAACAATCTGAAGGTCTAACACCCGTTAGACTGTTTCTTCAACTATCAATTAAAGTGTTTTTTGACCAGGTTTCCAGTTCGCTGGGCAAAGTCCACCAGTTTGTAATGCTTGAAGAACACGTAGTGTCTCATCTACATCACGACCGATATTGTTGTGGAATACTGTTTGATATTGAAGTTCGCCTTCTGGATTAATGATGAATAGACCACGAAGTGCAATTCCTTCTTCTTCAATTAAAACACCGTATTCTCTAGATACTGTGTGGTTTGTGTCAGCAGCTAGTGGATATTTTAATTCACCAAGACCATTGTCTTTACGATCTGTGTTGATCCAAGCAAGATGCGTATGGATTGTATCAGTAGATACACCAATGATTTCTGCATCTAAATCTTCAAACTCATCATAACGATCGCTCATTGCTGTAATTTCAGTTGGACAAACAAAAGTGAAATCCATTGGATAGAAGAAAAGAACTGTCCATTTGTCATTCTTGATGTTTTCCTCTAAACTCACTTTACCAAATTCCTTATTAGCAAGTACTGCTTCCATTTCAAAACGTGGAGCTTGTTTTCCTACAAAACGCTCTGCCATATGTAAATCCCTCCAAAAATAATATCTTTATACAGACTTCTTAGCTGTATATAAAATGAGAATCAATAGGTTAAATTCTCATTTAGTTAATAACTTCACAAATATAATTATAATACTTAAGCGATTTTTAGTCAATATTAATTAATAATAAATTTAATTAACGATTTGTCACAATCTCTCGCTCCAACTATTAAAAGTTTAACATGACTTGCATAAGGGAACAAATGATTAGCTTCTCATTTCGCACATACATAGAAAGGTTTTGAAGATCATGAAAGCACTTGAACAAGTAGATTGGGTTTCCATCATCATGAACAGCAGTATAATTTTGTTAAAACTAATCGCTATTTTTGTGATTTATTTTATCATCAGAGCGATTGGAAACAAGATGATTAAGCGTGCCTATTCAGCATTCTCTGAGAAGCACGATGTCTCTTTATCACGAGCTCAAACGCTGCAAAGTCTTACCTTAAATATTTTCGCCTACTTGCTGATTTTTATTCTAGTTGTGATGATCCTCGACTTATTTCATTATAACCCAACCGCCTTGCTGGCTGGGGCAGGTGTTGTAGGACTTGCCATTGGTTTTGGCGCTCAGGGATTAGTGAGTGATATTGTGACAGGCTTCTTCATACTGCTGGAAAAACAATTTGATGTCGGCGAGTATATAACGGTTGCTGGTTTCGATGGGATCGTTGAACAAATTGGACTGAGAACAACACAGCTTAGAAGCTTTGATGGCACTCTTCATTTCATTCCGAACCGAAGTATACTTAATGTAAGCAATCATTCACGAGGGACGATGCAGGCACTCGTTGATATCGAATTATCCCCAGATGAAAATGTGGATCAGATGATCACCACTTTGCAAGCAGCCTGTGATGAAGTTCGTGAGAGCATGCCGCAAATCATCGAAGGTCCTCAAGTCGTTGGAGTGGAATCATTTGGCTCCTCATCCCTCGTCCTTCGTATCATTGCAAAAACTGAAACGATGGAGCAGTGGCGTGTCGAACGAATTCTGCGCAAAAAAATGAAAGAAGCACTTGATCTAGAAAAAGAGCAAAAAGAACCAGGATCATAAAATCCTGGTTCTTTTGTTTGTTTTATTGAACACGCTGTTCTACTTCTTGACAAATTTCATCAGCCGTCATACCTGACGCTGTAATGACAGATGCCTTTGTCGTTGTGTCTGAAATGCCAAGAACATTTGAATCTAACCCTGTAACCACATAGCAGTCACACTGATCCATTTGCTGTTCATTTTGAATACGTACGACATCATACCCTTTTTGCTTCAAAAGCTCTTCTACATCGGATAAAGATGGTTCTACACCAATTCTTGTCATAATCAAGAACACCTCCTGTTCATAAGGTGTACAGGAGACCATTTGATTATTCATTTACCTGCTTGCTTTTTAAAATAAGCCGTCATGACGTTCACAGCTGTTTCAATCGCATTTTCGTCAGGAGTCAGCTTGGCATGGTGCAGACCATATTCTGAATCTACCCCTAGCCAAAACATGAATCCAGGATATTTTTTCAGCATGTAGCCGAAATCTTCTCCTGTCATCGCTTCTCTGCATTCAATGACATTCGCAAGACCTTCTTCGGCTACATATGACATAAATTCCTCTGTCAAATCCTTTGAATTGTCCACTTCGTAATAAGATGAAGGGTATCGAACTGTCGCCTTGCATTCGTAGCCAATTTCAATTCCCTTTGCCAGTGCTTCAATTCGTTTTCTCACCTTTTCCATAGACTCTGGCGAGAGCGTGCGAATGGTTCCATCAAGCTTTGCGTGCTGCGCAATGATATTTTGAGCAGTGCCACCTGTAATCGTGCCAACTGTAATAACGGCACTATCAAGAGGGTCCACATTTCGTGAAATCACCGATTGCAGCTGCCCTACTAGTGCACTTGCAGCCACCACCATATCATTTGCTAAATGAGGGTATGCGGCATGCCCGCCTTTTCCTTCAAGATCGATCACAAGCTCACTCGTATTAGCAAATAATAGGCCCGGCTTTGTTGCAATCGTGCCGACTGGATATTCAGGTGCAATATGCAGCGCTGTAATAAAGTCTGGCGTCCACTTTTTTAGAACATCACTTGTAAGCATTGGTTCAGCTCCGCCTGGCCCTTCTTCTGCCGGTTGGAAAATAAATAGCAGATCTTCTTTGATTGGCTGATGCACGAAATGATCAATGATACCAAGAGCAATGGTCATATGAAGATCATGTCCACATGCATGCATGTGGCCTTCATGTACCGATTGAAATGGATAGCCCGTTTCTTCAGGGATAGATAATCCGTCCATATCTGCACGATACGCAAAGACGCGCGTAGGATTTGTCCCTTTTACTTTCACAAAAAGTCCAGTCCGCCATGTTTCCATCTCGATTCGATCTGTTGGGTACGATTCGAGATGCTTGATGAGGTAAGCTTGTGTTTTAAATTCCTTAAAACCAAGCTCAGGAATTTGGTGCAAATCTCTTCGAATGGATATTAATTGCTCACGATTTAACAAGTGAACTCGCTTCCTTTCCTCTATACGAATAAGACGTGGATATATCATCCACGTCTATGTCTTCAGCTGCGAATTGTGTCAATTAAAGCTGACGCAGTTCTTGTTTGATTTCAGTTTTACCTTTTGTTTTTTCATCAATGTCTTTGATTTTCTTTGCAGGTGTACCTGCTACAACCGTGTAAGGCTCGACATCGTTCACAACGATCGCTCCAGCTGCTACAACTGCACCTTTTCCAATTGTCACACCTTCTAAAACAACAGCGTTTGCACCAATGACAACATCATCTTCTACTACAACTGGCTTAGCAGAAGGCGGCTCAATGACACCTGCAAGAACAGATCCCGCACCGATATGACAGTTCTTACCTACTGTCGCACGGCCGCCAAGAACAACGTTCATATCAATCATCGTACCTTCACCGATGACTGAACCGATATTAATAGAAGCACCCATCATGATGACTGCATTATCGCCAATTTCCACTTGATCACGAATGATTGCACCTGGCTCAATACGTGCTTTGATGTTTTTCAAATCCAACATAGGAATCGCAGAGTTACGACGGTCATTTTCCACGACAACATCTTCAATTTTGTCTTTGTTTGATGCTAGAGCTTCTTGAATTTCGCTCCACTCACCGAAGACAACACCAGTGTTACCTGTGATAAATGTTTTTGCATGTTCACCAAATTCAATACCTTCTAAGTCCCCTTTAATGTAGACTTTAACAGGTGTTGATTTTGTACTATTTTGAATAAATGAAATAATTTCATTAGCGTCCATTTGTTTCATGTATGTATGTCCTCCTCTTAATTTATACTTCATTACTGTACCAAAGGAGAGTTTTAATGACAAGTGAAAGAATTGTCTGCGCCTTGGCAAATAAAACAAGCGGGCCTCTTTATCCCGCTTCTTGCTGGTGAAGATGAACAAATTGTCTCCCAAAAGAAATCAATTCCTCTTCCTCGTTTCCTTCTGGATTCAGCTCTATTTTGATGGATGGTAGGACGATATCACCGCCCAGCTCCTTCACTTTTTCTTCAATTAAATCCACAGCTCCGCAAAAATGTTCATAAGATGTATCTCCAGAACCGAATACAGCAAATGCTTTACCCGTCAAATCAAGCTCTTCCATTTCCTCATATAGATCAATAAAATCATCTGGAAGATCACCATCTCCCCAAGTATATGCACCTAACAGAATGTGCGAGTAATCATGAAGGAGTTCAGCATCAATATCCATCGCTTCATGCCGGTCCACGCTAGCCCCAGCTTCCTTTAATCCTTTTTCGATTAAATCAGCCATTGCTTCTGTATTTCCTGACATTGTGGCATACACCAATAAAACTTTTTTCGTCACTTTTTCTTCCTCCTTATTAATGAATCAGTGCAGGTTCCTCATAAGGCCTGACAAACTTACTTTCATATAAACCCGCACAGAAAAAATTCTCCTTTTGATTGGCGACACGAAAACCATGCCCTTTGATCGTATCAAACCATTTGAGCTTTTTTTGCTTTATATCAAGCTGATACACTTTAGAAAATCCATGCTCATCCTGTGAAGTGGTCACGTACACAATGCCGTTATCCTCTGACACATCCAAAAATGATTCCTCTCGCGCAAAAGCTTGTGATTGAATATCATGCAGCATATTTGTATGTAAGTCTAAAATTTGAACAGATCCTCTTTTCCCTTTTTTAGAGCCCATCGCACAGACAAGGAGGTGTTCCCCGCAAAGCAACATAGAAGCAGTCATTCGGTGCTCTTCTCTGTTTAGGAGAAAAATCTGTTCACTTTGCAAGTCATACACCCATATTCCTCCATGCACCTCATGAATCTGTGTTCCAATATAAAGATAATCACCGGCTACACATAATGAGCGAATCACAGGGGGCTGATTTACATGAGCAAATGGCTTCATAATTTCCCAGGAAATTCCGAAATCGGTTGACACATAAATACTATGCTTTCCATGTGCGCATACAAACCCATCTTTGCGTCCTGTAATAGACCAAACAACTGCATTTGTCGGAAAAGATGATAGCGCCCACGTATGGCCCTCATCTCCTGATCGTATGACAGTTCCATTTTCACCAACACCGAACAAATACGGACCAATATAACTGATAGCATGGATTTTATGCTTGAGCTTAAAAAGCTGCTGCCATCCGCCCTCCACACTGTAATGAAAAATACCTTCTCGTTTGACAGCAACAAAGTAGCCGCCACTTTTAGACGCAGCAACAGCTGTCGCACCTTTATGAAACATGATTTTCAACTCTTTTCTCAGACAATGATGCCCACGTTAAAAAGCTCGTTGCAAACTCCTCACAGCACGCCACATCTTCATCTGTATCTGGCGCAAGTTCCATTTTCAATGTTTCAGGAAATACGGATGCACCTGTCGATTTCAGCATGTCATGAAAGGTATGAACAGCCTCGCAAAACTTCGGATAACTGTAATCGCCTGATCCAAATACCGCCGCTTTGATGTGACTAAGTTCAAGAGCTGAGACCTCTTCATAAAAATCTTCAGCTTCATAAGGGAGATCACCGTCACCCCATGTGTAAGAGCCGATCATGACATAATCGTATGAAGAAAGATCTTCTGCGCTTGTGTCGTCAAATTCCATCATCTCTGTCTCAATCCCTTTTCCTTCAAGCGTTTGTTTTAAGATCGCTGCCATGTCTTCCGTATTGCCAGACATACTCGCAAATGCAATTAGTGCTTTCATCTATTGGTCACCTCATCTAAATGATAATCATTTTCAATTATTATATGTACACTTTAAATGATAATGATTTTCATTGTCAAATGTTTTATGAAAAGGTGCTGTTCAAAATACACATGACGTACATCAAAAAACCGCTCATTCCAATTGGAAGGCGGCTCTAATTGATCGTGACCCTATGTCACTCGTTTTTTTATTTCTGAATAAAATATGGACCGCAATCGGTTTCGTGCGTCATCACAAATGTCCAATTTTCTTCCCAATCCATGACATACAGATCGCTATAGTCCATGTGTCCGTCTGTATATGGCAATTCCTTCACTGACAGGTCAGCGGCGTTTTCAAACAGATACGCTTCTTGAGTAAATTGATAAAAAAGAGTACATGTATGCTTTGATTGCTGATGAAAGGCGTTGATCGCTGCCTCTTTTTCAAGGCATTCAACTTTTCCCCAGCTACATAAGTGCCATAGGAAGCCATCCATCCCAATCTCTTTTTGTTCTTCTAAAGAAAGATGACTTGCAAAACGTCCACGCCATCTCTCGCGTAAATAAGTTCCCCACTTCGGTATATCCGTCTTCTTTTTTCGTTGATTTCTCATCATTTCTTCCAGCTTTCTGTTTTTTCAGTATGAAACAGGTAAATCTATTAGAAACCTAATCAAACTACTTATCCTAAAAAAGCACCTCCTCTTCCAGAAGTACTTACACTGCCTCACTTTCAAGCATTTCTTTCACCACACCAACAAATGCTTGAACTTGTTTTAACTGAAAAGAGGCTTCATATCCTAACAGCCACGTGTCACGTCCGATTTGCTCTCCATTTGCGTCTACGAGCGGGGTTTTGTGTACGCTTTTCTCATGATCATATAGGGTGACCGAAGGCAAAATGGCGTAGCCGATACCGTGATAGGCCATTTGTTTACATGTCTCAATCTGGTCCACAAGAATCGTCTGTTTTGGCGACACTTTAAACTTTTGATGCCACCAGTGCTGAATTTCTTGATAATAGGTGCTATCACTTTTAAATTGAATAAACGGGCGTTCTGTCTCAATTAACTCATCCACGTCCTTGATGACAGAATCGACTAAATATAAATGATCGGTCATTAAGTATTCCTTTGTGCCCTTCCAATCAGGATTCCCGCGAATGATGCCGATGTGGACATGGTCTTCATACAGACTTTTAAGCATCTCACTGCTCCAGCCTGTCACAAGAGATACTTTGGCATTTGGGTATTTCTCGACATACCGCTTCAACACCTTTGGCAGCCAGTGCTGACCAATAATGG
This sequence comes from Bacillus sp. 22190, assembly GCF_052045575.1. Taxonomy (NCBI): domain Bacteria; kingdom Bacillati; phylum Bacillota; class Bacilli; order Caryophanales; family Bacillaceae; genus Bacillus; species Bacillus sp. 22190. Next base: position 44,230 of record NZ_JBQEPF010000008.1, read on the forward strand.
ACGCAACTGCAAGCTTGAGTGTACCGTGAATGTCTCCTTCAAGCTCGTCAATTCTCTCTCGCACTCGATCCTGCTCAGTCGTGACCTCTTTGGCGAATTGAATAATCTGTTCGCCAGCTGAAGTGACTGTCAAGCCTTTTTGTGAACGAAAAAAGATTTTGGTTCCCCACTCTTTTTCAATCGTTTGCAGCCTTTGAGATAAGGCAGGCTGAGAGACAAAGAGCCGCTCTGAAGCCTTTCTCATATTCAATTCCTCACTAAGTACAACAAGCATATGTAACTCTTGAAGCTGCATGGGCGCCCTCCTTCTCTCGATAAGTTTTTCTTATTTTATATAGTCATTATATAAATAATAGCTTATGAAGGCAAAAAAAATAAGCTGGGCTGCAGCTCATTTTTTTGCGGAATGAATGACTTCATTTAAGCGCTTTAATACAACACGCCGAGTGAAAATCCCTTCGAATACTTGCTCTTCATTTTCCACACAAACAAATCCATTATTCGTCACAGCGTGAACGCCTTTTAAAACAGGATCCGTCGTTTTCAGTCTTGGAATATCTGATAGCATGACCTCTTCTACCTTCAATTGGTCGAGCTTTTCAAATTCAATTCGTTCTAAGCCAAAGATTTTATCCATGATCATATTTGTTCCAATTAACCCATGAAGGTGATAAGAAGCATCCAGAACAGGTATGGCTGTATATCCTGTTTTTGTCAGGACCAATAGGGCGTGCTCAAGATTATTTCCAATTTGAACGTGTGCCACTTTATCTGCATCAATCATATGCTCAGCTACTGTTGACTCAAGTAATTGAGCCGGTTCTATCTCTATCATGTTTCTTCGACCCCTTTTCTCTCAATCATCAATCATACATTCCCCTTTAACATTAAGCATAAACTAAAACGAATTTTGTCGAAAGATTTTTTTCTGCATAAAAAAGATACTCAGCGTAGAGTATCTAATAGAATGTTCAATCGATATTAATTCTCAAACCTTACTCTGTCATACAATGTGATCAATTTCTTATACGTATTGTCGTCGACATTTTTTGTTCCACATTCTATATCATTGATCTCACTGCTTAGTAATTCGACAGCATATTCCTGATTCAGTAATACGTTTAATAATAGCTTTTTCTCTTCTTCATTAAAACGATTTTCGATGACGCTCATTCAACATCAGGCCCCCTGTTTCATATATGCTTTTATATTGATTAGCAGGCGTTTGAATGTCTGCTTCCTCTCTATACAGCTAGAATAAGGAACTAGAATCGAATCGTCAACCGCACGTTTCGACAACGTTTGGAGAAAAATGACGGAATTTATTTTGTGTATCGATTGGCGTAGCAAAATGCTGCGTATGAGTCGGGTTTTATTTTTGCTTCAATTCCCATGGCTGTGATCATTCCGGTCATTTCCTGGATCAGCTCTTTTGTACTTCCTTTTTTGCCAATATCTAGATGGACTTCAAAACGAAGGTCTGCCCCTTCCTCAGCAAACGGAAGAAGCAAATCCATCAGTTCTGTTAAAGGTCCCTCAAGGATGTCTGCACATACCTTTTGGCTAAACGCTGTCTCTAATGAAATTTTTTCTCTAAGACTTTGTACAGGCCGATTCAACACTTGCTGCGTGAGACAGCCCCAAGCTCCTTTGCCGATCCGGTGAAGATGAATTGCAGTCATAAATGTTGTGACATTCTGATTGACCTGAGAGTCCGTACCAATTGATAGTACATAAACAGATCTCGGGTCTTTTTGAATAAAGTCTTTCATTCTCATGACAACATCAGAAAACGCTAAATGCTCTTCAGAAAGATTAAAGAAAAAAGAATCACTCACAGAAAGGAACTCCTTTTCAATGGTCTCTTATCCGAATATTGCACTGAATGATCATCTTCCATTTGCTTATCACCTATGAAGTGTATGCTTCCGCAATCAACGAAGGAATTCTTAGAAAAAACATTTCATACGATTCAGCTTAGGATTGTAGAAGCTCAAAAATCTCAATCGAAATCATATCAATGTTGTCAAATGGGAAAGTGTTTGGCTTATCCCCTTGTTGAAAAACAGTCAATTCAAACGTTTGATTCTTTTCGAAATACTTAACACTACAGATTTTCTCACCGTTCACTTCGAAATAACGCTGTGCCGGCTCGTTTGCAGCTTCTGCTGTCTCTTGAAGACTTTGCAGCCTTGTAATGATACCCATTAATTGTGACATTCTAAAAAAAGACTCCTTTCAAAAAAACAACTCAAGATGAACCCGTATTGATTATACACAAGTCCTACAAAGCATCATACCATAAAGTGTTCTCAGATGATATTTTTCCTCTTGAATTCAAAAAAAGAAAAAGAATCTGTTTTTTTATTTTGAGTCTTTTTTCTTATCTCATGCATCTTGTTTTTTATAAACCGGCCGATCTCATCAGGCGTTTCGCAATTTCGTCAAAATCTTCTTTTGAAATACCTGGAGCAAACTCTTCCGGCAAATCTCTATAATCTGGCACGGGTGCACCTTTTGGTGTGCCCTCAATAACTGTCAGCGGCTTTCCATCAATCGGATGGTTTCCTTTCCAAATTTGATTGATATCCTTATAATCCGTGTCACTAAATGTATACAGTTTTGTATGAATATTCTGATCTTCAAACTTTCTTGCAGAGTCAAAGTATTTATTGTCGAGATTTGGAATCGGCAGCATCTTGCCAACATCTACTCCTGTCGCTACCTCAAGGGCTTTTGCATACGCCACAACATGTACGCCGCCTCTGACAAGTAAATAACCGATCATTTCTCTTGCCGTAGGGTGATCCGTCATTTCATATACGCGCATTTTATGCGTACGAGCTCCGCACTCTAGGAAGAAGTTATGAAGAAGATCCAGAATCAGATTACCACTTGAGAACACATTCTCACCTGTCCACGGCTTTGCCATGGAGTCAAACGGATAGCCTGTTTGTGCCGTTTGGATAAAATGCTGCGTATTTCGTTTATCAACAGCCGCTTTCATCGGGGTCGTATCTGGATCGCCCCCATGGGTGGTTCCCGTAATCATGAGATTGACTGCAGTTGTCACAAGCTCTACATGACCGAATTCTTCAGCTGTAATACTTGATACAAGATCATAAAATGGTTTGAGCTTTCGTTTCCCTCTAAAGTTAAACGATTGAAACATGTAGTTATTTAATGTGGACATTTCACCAAATTTTCCGCCGAGTAATTCTTGCACAGCCGCTGCACCATTTGCATCTGGGTGATCTGGCATTGGTAAATCAATCAGCAGCCGCTTGTCACGTTTGATCATGACTTTTCCCTCCTACTGTCTAACTATCATCATTTAAGGTGTATGGATGAATTGGGATGTCCTATGCATGAAGGGAATGATTGGCGCACAAAAAAAACTTGGCGGGGGTAGCGCCAAGTTTTTTGGATCTTGATCTGATAGAGGGGTTGGGGAACAGAGAGTAGCTTCTCTCTATAACTAAATGATAATGATTATCAGTTTCATTGTCAACCATTTTTTCTATCTTTTTTCTAATAAAAAAAACAGCCATGACGGCTGCTTTTAAATTAATCCTTCCTGCTCATATAGATAAGCATACGGAAGATCTACAAACAAATACACGTCTCCCTCTAGCGGATAAGAAAACGTACGTATTCGTTCTCCAGTTTCTAAATCACTGTAGATATCGCTGAAAAATCCTTTTCCGCTAATTCTCATTTGAAGAATATTTGCTAGAAAATAAGGGCGCCAGCTCCAGTTTTTCTCTATATACTCTGGCTGAAACAGCCATTCTTTCTCTTTCTTAAATACGTTTCCAGTGATTTGAAACCCTTCTTCATTACACATATAAATGCGAAAGCTGCAATCGGTTAGTTCAAGTGCCAGTTTTTGTATAAGTTCATCATTTGTGCTGCATGATTTTTTTAACGTACTGACGGCTTGATGAATTCGCTTATAAAAGGTTTCAGAATGTTCATAGACAGCTTGGAGTTTCTTTTTCTCATGGGCAATGAATTGTTGAAATTCTTCTTTAAGCTGCTCTTTTCGTTTGTTACGGTCAATTAATTGTGCCACAGGCTCGTGAAGGTAGAAGCCTTGAAAATATCTTCCGCCATTTCTCCATGCATATTGCAGCTGAAAATTCGCTTCAATGTCTTCATAGATTAATGCCGCTCCTATTTTTCTTGCAAGAAGTGAAATGCTGTATAACACATATTCATAGGAAGGAGATGGAGACGAAGCCCTTAAAGCCTGAAGATCTATTTTTAATAGATCAGGTGAAAGCAGAGCAATCCGGTCAAGATTGCTGCTTTCTTTTCCTATATTAGATACGGCGATTTTGATCCCATATGTACGATAATACGTTAACGTATGGTAAAGCTGTTCAATGTCGCCGCTAAACGTATGTTCAGTAATTTCAATGACAAACCGGTTAAGCTGAATACCCCTTGCTTCATATTCTTTTAAAAGTTCTAAAAAACTTTCGCCATGATCAAGCATGAGGACATTCGCATCATGATTAATAAAGATGAGCAAATCTTCATCTGCGGTTGTGAAGAGATCAAGCGCTTGACTTAATACTTTGTGATCTACTTCCAATTTATATTCGTCAGGAATAGATGAATCCGTAAAGAAGGAGCCTAGACTAACTGTTCCCGACTCAAGCTTCATTCTTCCAAGAATCTCATAGCCTATCACTTTTTGTTCCTCCGCACTGAAGATCGCTTGATAGTGCGGGAAAACATCTTCAATATTCGTTAAAATATCCAATGGATCGACCATTTTCATCACCTGCTTCTCTCTTTGTGTGATTATACCATATCAAAAGCAGGTCTTACACGGTCATTCAAAATGGTGATTGGTTGAGCCATTGCCCCCCATCCATCGTGATACAATCTCCATTAATATAAGATGCATGCTCAGATAATAAGAAACTCGCAAGTTCTGCAATTTCTTCTGGTGTGCCAAGTCTACCGAGCGGAACACTATCTAATGTTCTTTGGGCAGCCTCTTCTGATTCCCACAGTTTATCTGCACCACCTGTTCTTTCAATTGGCCCCGGCGCAATGGCATTTACGCGAATCCGATATTGCTTTCCCCATTCGACTGCAAGCGTTCGGGTAAGCGACAGTACGCCTGCTTTTGCGGCTGCTGAATGCGCTACACCAACACCAGCCCCCCATGCATATGTGGCGACCATGTTGATCATACTTCCGCTTTTCTTTTGACGAATCCAATAGTTGCCCACTGCATGGCTGCAAAAAAAGGTGCCATTTAGCACAATATCTATGACCGCTTTCCAGCCGTTAGGAGACAGTTTTTCTGCTGGAACTAAAAAGTTGCCTGCCGCGTTATTAATAAGTGCATCCACATCACCAAATGTATCTACCGCAAACTTCACCATTTGATCAGCATCTTCTGGATGTCGCACGTCCATTGGAAAATAAGCGATCGAACCACCTTGCTGTTTGATTTCATTTGCCGTTGTTTCAAGGGTCTCTTCTGTTCTTCCAGTAATCACAACATTCCAGCCCCCGAGTGCCAAATGAGTCGCCATCGCCTTTCCCATTCCGCTTGATCCTCCTGTGACAATCACTGTTTGCTTCGTCATTTGTTCTCCCCCTTTGTGTGTTTTGAATGACTATTCATTCATTATCCATCTATCATATCATGATTTCCCCTCCATACACCATATGGGAGATTCATCAAAAATCATGCTATACTTAATTTTATTTTTAAAGGAGTCTTATATGAAGCAACTTTCCCGTAGGCAGTTTTTAAAAGGAGTAGCTGGTGCGAGTATTCTCGGACTTTTAGCGACCACATCCGGTTATGGCTATGCTCGGTACATTGAGCCGCGCATGATCGACACCGTATCACTCACCATTCATGATGCTCAGCTACCGGCTTCTTTTCACCAGTTTAAAATTGCGCAATTTAGTGATGTTCATTTAAGTGATACATTTTCGGCAAAAGATTTAGAGACTGTTGTCCAAAAGATCAACGCCGCATCTCCCGATCTCATTGTGTTTACAGGTGATCTTGTTGATTTTGAATCATCGATTAAAGAACATGAAAAAGCCAAAGCCTCTTTGTCTAAGCTTGATGCTCCGTTTGGAAAGTTTGCCATATGCGGAAATCATGACTACGGGCCATTTGGCATTGATCTATATGAGGAAACGATGAAAGCCTGCGGTTTTACATTATGTAAAAATGAAGTGTTTCACTTAGAAAAAGAAGGCGGACGGATACAGATTGCTACACTAGATGATCTCATGATGAGTATGCCTGATTACCATTTCATCAAACGAGAAGTCTCTTCTGATCTCTTTACGTTATTGCTTGTGCATGAGCCTGATGCCGCACTAGAACTTGAAACAACACCTATTAACTTGCAGCTTTCTGGGCATACGCATGGTGGTCAAATACAGCTTCCTTTCTATGGACCGATTCTCACAGCACCTTTTGGGCGTACATATGTCGAAGGCTTATACGGTAGCTATCAGCACCGTATCTATGTCAACCGCGGGCTTGGGACAACTAGACTGCCGCTTCGGTTTTTAGCCAAACCTGAAATCACTTTTTTCACCTTAACATCTCACGTGTAAAGAGAAGCCAAATCACCTTTTCCTGCATATGTATAAACAAAGATCCTTCTCATAACAAATGTTAGGAGAAACCTTACTGGGCCTGATCCCGTCCATATAGTATATGTGAGGCGGGGATCATGGCTTCTTTTATTTGAGTAAAAGGAGTGTGCTTTCGTGCTGCGATACACGGTAAAAAGTGGAGAAACACTTGCTTCTATAGCACTTGATTTTCGAACAACGACAGATGATTTAAAGACTGCAAATCCGTCACTTCAAGCCCGCGAGCCAGAACAAAATGAAGTCATCATCATCCCTGGGTTACCGGATCCTAACACGATCCCTTACCGCATATCTGTGTCAATTTCAGCGAAACGTCTCGTGCTGTTTTCTGGATCACAGCTCTTGCGCTCATACCCGATTGCAACCGGCAGAATATTAAACATGACACCGACAGGTTCTTATTATATTGTCAACAGACAGCCAAACCCAGGAGGTCCCTTTGGCGCCTATTGGCTGAGCCTTTCAAAAGTTCATTACGGCATCCATGGAACGAATAACCCGTCTTCAATTGGTAAAGCTGTGTCTAGAGGGTGCATTCGCATGTACAATCAGAATGTCATCGAACTTGCTTCAATTGTTCCAAATGGAACACCTGTGACCATTAGCCAGTAGGAGAAATTAATTGTACGAATGATTAAAATTTTATATGATAGAAAGTGGGATCTTCAGGTTAAGGAGCGTATTTATGGATATTTTTAAAAACAGAAATTTTGTTCGTCTCTTTTTTGCAGCACTTGCCTCGCAAATGGGGACAACAGTAGGCAATATGGCGTTTGCCTTTTATTTGCTCGATCATTTTAGTCATCAGCCCGCTTACGCCACTTTAGCAGAGCTAATGTATTCACTGCCTACGATCTTTGTTTTTTTTATGGTCGGTGTGGTCGCAGACCGTTTTGATCGTAAAAAAGTCGCAGAGAATTGTGATTGGATACGAGCTGGGCTGACGATCGTTTTATTTATCGTCATTTATTTTAATTCACTGCCGCTTATTTTCTTGATCTTGTTTATACGAAGTGCCATTACGAAGTTCTTCTATCCAGCTGAAGCCTCTCTCGTTCAGGCCATTTTAAATAAAGATCAATATGCAAAAGCTGCAGGTTTAAATCAGATGCTGTTTAGTTTGTTTATGGTATTTGGTGTTGGAATTGGTGCCATTATGTATAAAACGATTGGACTTCACGGTGCCATTACCATTGATTTGGTCAGTTTTATTATTTCCGGTATTCTTATTCGATCATGCAATATTCCAATTGAAGCACGACAGCCTAATGGACAAGCAGGCTGGAAAGGCATGACCGTTAAAACATCTCTAAAAGATTTTAAAGAAGGCATTCTCTATATTTTAAAAAATAAATTATTGGCTTCTTTAATTTTTGGCTTTTTTGTTTTTGGTCTTGTGAATGGCGCATTTGCCGTTCTTCCGATGTTTACAATGAAATACGGTCTTTCACCGGACCATTTTGAACTGCATACATCCTTTTTTACGATCGCAATCGGTGCCGGACTTCTAGTTGGAAGCTTACTTGGCTCTATTCTTGCAAAAAAGGTAAAGATGCAATATCTCATGTCGATTCCAATTCTAGTTGCAGGTATTTTAATTTTTGTCCTTGGTTCTACCCATACATTATGGTTATTTTATGTCACATCATTTGTCATTGGTACATGTATTGGTCCAGTCAACATTGTCATTGGAGGCTGGCTCCCAAGAATTGTTCACCCTCGTCTGATGGGACGCGTATCAGGGTGGGTTGATCCGCTCACCATGTTTGCACAATCAATGACGCTAGGTTTAATTGCCGTGTTATTTCCAAAGCTCATCACCAATGTTTCTTACATTTATTACGGAATGGGTATTATTATTTTACTCGTCTTCCTTTTTTACTTCATTACACTGCCAAAGTTCAGCAGAGAAGCTGCTGACTTAGATGTACAGCGTGAATTAAAAGGTCAGGGAGTACAATAGATGAAGCAAAAAGGGCTAAAATAATGTTTATTTTAGCCCTTTTTCTTCTTTTTAGCGTGATAGAAAACCTTTGCAGTCTAGGAAGGACGAGTACTGGCGCAGAGCGAATTTCACATTCGTGAGCACCAGCACACAGGACTGACAAAGAATGCGAGGGTTTGTCTACACACTGAGGACTTTCTTCTATAGAAAGTCCTTTTTTCATGGCAGTAACATAAACGACGATTATTTTTTCTGCTCATCGAAATGATTTGAAGCAAAATGAACGATTCTATCGACTGTATAAATGCTAATAAATAAGATGAGAAAAAGAAGAAGAGGATGAATCGGCCGATCATCTATCACGTACACAATGCCTCCAACGACAAAAGCGACCAATAAAGGCGTTAAAATATCTTTCAATCTAAACCGTCCTTTCTGTCCTCATTGACTTTGATCTTCATATTTTATAATATATTTTCCTTTTTATAAAATAAAAGGAATGTGCATAAAATTGCAACAATTTTAATAAAAAACCTTTACATTATTGGAAGTTTTATAGTAGGATAGTCAGGTTGGAGGTGAGGGGTATGCTAAAAAGCTATTATTTTATTCATTCAAAAAATGATCAAGGACAATATGTTGTACATACAGAAGACTGCGCATTTTTAGGTGATGCAGCAAGCCGTACATTGATTGGTCTGCACATGAACAGTGAAAGCGCCATGGATGAAGCCAAAAAAATGACGAGTGAAACTGATTTTAACGGCTGTTTTTACTGTGCTTATTCTAGCCATACAAAATAGTCCATGTTTTTAAGCCATATGTTCGACTTTGATTGTCTTGCATATGGTAGATTTTATCCGGCAATCCCGTTCTCATATAAGTCATTAACTACCCATTTATTTTAAAATAGGTAGTTATCTATGTTTAATAGTTCACTTTATATACATTTCACACATACAATTTACCTTATCATCTATCCAATGAACCCAATTTCTTCTTTTCCCCTCTTATTTTAGGCTGGTATAATGCCATGAATAATATCATGTATACAATACACGCTGTCCCTATCCACTGGAAAAGACCAAATGGCTCTTTTAACCAGAAAACAGTGGTTATCACTGCTGCAAGGGGTTCGACACTTCCAATTAAGCTTGAGTCCTTCGGAGATAAATACTTCAAACTTTCGATGTAAAACCAAAAAGCGACCATCGTTCCAAATACAATGACAAATAATAAATAGATATACGCTTCAAAAGGTAATTGAGACAGATTCACCTTCCATGGAGGATGGACCAAGCTAAGGGCAGCTCCCCCTATAAGCATCGCCCAGCCAACAACAACAAGTGAATCGAATTGTTTTAACAGGTTGATTGGATATAACGTATAAAAGGACAATGCCACGGCTGATAGTATTCCCCAAAATACCGCGACAGCTGGAACAGTTAATGTGGAAACGGAACCATTCGTCAATAAGAGAAACATGCCAACCAAAGCCAATGCGACCGTCAACATATCTCTTTTTGTAAAAGTGGATTGCCGGCGAAATACTAGATACACGATAATCATGACAGGTGCTGTATACTGTAGCAATGTAGCTACCGCAGCATTCCCATGATGAATGGACACCATATAAGTATATTGAACAGCTAACATGCCCATTAGTCCAAATATCAGCACTTGAATGGCCGTACTCTTCATTTTCAACACGCCAATCAATTGCGTGCGTTCTTTCGTCATGTAATGAACAAATAAAAGCAACCCGCCTGAAATGAGCAGCCTGACAGTGACCAGCCAATGGACGTCAATTCCATATTGCTGAAACAATTTTTGTGAAACGGTTCCTCCTACTCCCCAACAGATAGCTCCTATCAGTACAAGAAAGATTCCCTTTCTCCTCTTCATTTTTATTCTCCTCAATTCTAAAAAAATCATGATAATATAGTTGATAGTAGTTCAATTTTTTACATATTGATATATCAATTGAACATAAAAATAAAAGAATATTGAGGAGAACCATGCACAATCATCATTTTCTTATTGACAACAATCTGAAAGAATTAACGGAGCATTCAACCACCACATGGCCTATTGCTCTATATCATACAAAGATTCGTGATCATATGAGCGGATATATCCCTCTTCATTGGCACGACGAATTTCAATTCGTCTTTATTTTAGAGGGAGAGGCTGAGTTTCACATTAACGAGAAGATATTGAACATTCAGCAAGGAGATGGTGTATTCATCAACAGTGGCTGCTTACACATGGCAAAGGATGCAAATGGGACGACATGTACTTATATTTGTTTAAACGTTTCACCTCACTTCATCACAGCCAATGAGTTATTCACCACGTTCGTTCATCCATATATGCATGCGAGTCAAACACCTTTTATTTTATTCAACCGAAAAGACGGATGGCCAAACCGAATCTATCAATGTATACAAATCATTCAACGATTAATCGAACAAACTCCGGCATATTATGAACTCGAACTTAATATACAGCTCATCACGATTTGGAAATGCCTTTTACAAAATCGTTTTCAACTGACATATGATGCTCGTAAGCACGATAGAAATGAACGTATGAAACATATGCTGAATTGGATTCATGAACATTATCATGAAAAGGTTCTTCTTCAAGATATCGCTCGTGAAGGACAATTAAGCCGCTCTGAATGCTGTAGATATTTCAATGATATTTTAAAGAAATCTCCTATACATTATGTGAATGAATATCGAATTCAACAAAGCCTCATTTTGCTTCAAAAGACGGACTTAAACATAACAGAAATCGCCTACCAAGTTGGCTTCAGCAGCACTAGCTATTTTATTAGTATTTTTAAAAGAGTAAAAAATACAACACCTTTATCATATAGAAAATCAAAGGCATCGTTTACATCCAACTGAAACGCCTAGTTGGAAAGGATACCGGATAAATGATGGTGCTCTTGCTAAGAAGGATTCATTCATTGTTCTTCTTCACGTTTCAGAATCATCATGAATGGCTATTGTAAATAAGAGTGATGAAAATCTAATGGTTTTTACAATAAGTCTATTTGCAATTTACTAATAAAAACGTATAATTTATACTAAGCACAGGAAGACGAAAGACAAAGGAGAGAAAAAATGGACGATTATGCTCATACTAAAGACATAGAACCTACAGCAGAAAACATCGCAAAAGCCATTTATACTGTTAACCGCCATGCTAAAACCGCACCAAATCCCAAGTTTCTTTATCTTTTGAAAAAACGTGCGCTGCAAAAACTATTGCAAGAAGGTAAAGGAAGAAAAGTGGGCCTACATTTCTCTAACAATCCCAGATATAGTCAACAACAGTCCGACGTGCTGATTGAAATTGGAGATTATTATTTTCATCTGCCACCAACTAAAGAAGACTTCGAATTTTTGCCACACTTAGGAAATTTAAATCAATCATATCGCAATCCAAAAGCGAATATGTCATTAAATCGAGCGAAACAAATACTTCAAACGTATGTCGGTTTAAAAGAAAAACCTGCCGCCACAAAACAAAAATCACATTATACAAAACCCGTCTTCAAACGGCTCGGAGAAAGTTATTTTTAAACAGAAAAACCACTCAAAGCGAGTGGTTTTTCAGATTATGGACAAGGGGCTAAAATGTTGTTTATTTTAGCTCTTTGTCTTCTTTTCAGCGTGAAAGAAAACCTTTGCAGCCCTAGGAAGGACAAGTACTGGCGCGAAGCGAATTTGGCATTCGTGAGCACCAGAGCGCAGGACTGACAAAGAATGCGAGGGTTTGTCTACACGCTGAAAAACCACTCAAAGCGAGTGGTTTTTTCTTTAGATAATAAAATGATCTACTTTTTCAATCAACTGATGAATTTCTGGTTTACTAATTTGATCATCTGCACCGATGGTTTCCCCTTTATGACGCAGATCGTCCGTAATTAATGAAGAGAAAATGAGAATTGGAATGGACTGTGTTAAAGGATTGTCCTTCAGCAGCTTTGTTAATCGATGTCCATCCATTTTTGGCATTTCTATATCTGTAATAATCATATCAATTTCTTCTGTCACACTAATGCCTTTACTGACAAGATCCATGACATGGTCATATGCTTGTTTTCCATCTTCAAAGGTCACAATGTTTTTATAGCCTGCCTCGGTTAATTCATTTGTTAATAAGCGCATAAGAAGCGGAGAATCTTCAACAACATACAGCTTCTTCCCTGTTCTTCTCTCGTCTTTCTCACCGTCAAACATATGATATGTGTCTACACCAGATGCGGATTCAATATCATAGATGATTTTTTCGTAATCTGGAAGGAAAATCATTTTCTCGTCAAGCTTGATGATCCCTGTTAAATGACGGTCCATTCCTTGATTGAGTGCAGTTGGTTTTTCAATCTCTTCCCAGCTGACGCGGTGAATTTGTGATACCGTTCCTGTATGGAACACAAATTTCCGTTGGTTGAATTCAGTCACAATGTATTTCTCTTGTTCTGACTGATCTGACTCGACATTAAAAAAGGAAAATAGATTGATGACTGGTAAAATCTCGCCTCGTAAACTAATCATCCCTTCTACATCTTGGTGAGAGTGCGGTACAACTGTCACCTCAACTGGCTGAATAATTTCTCTTACTTTCATGACGTTAATGCCGAATTGATTTGAACCAATTTCAAACTTCACAATTTCCAATTCATTAGTACCAGAGTCAAGTAAAATTTCTTGTTTGTTTAAAGCCACGGAAATCCCTCTATTCTTCAATATAAGATTGTACTTTTTATATCGGCAGCATGGGTAAAAAGTTGACGTTTCTTTACGCTTTCTCTCGCACGAATTGATGAATCACAAGTCCTATGGCTGCAAGGATGAGCAAAGACCCTAATGCAAGACGGCTTGCGAGATTCCCATGTGCTGCAAATAGAAGTGTGACGGAGCCATAAATGATGGGACCGACGATTGAAGACACCTTTCCCGAAAACGCAAAGAGACCAAAAAATTGTCCTCGTTTTTCTTTAGGCGTCAGCTCAATAATGAGGATTCGTGATGATCCCCAGCTTGCGCCAAGTGAAATGCCGAATAAACTGCCTGCTACCCAGAAGACCCATTCCGTTGTCGCTGTCACAGCTAGAATGAGCGCCACAATTAAAATGACATACACGACTGTAATCGAGCGCTTTGCCCCGATGGCCTTTGTGACATATCCGAATAGAAACGAGCCAATGATACTTGAAATCGTGGACACAAGATACAGCAAAATAAATTGACCTGCCGTAAAACCAATGATAATTTTTGCATAAACAGCCATCATCGCAATCGCTGTCTGCAACGCATCATTCATAAAAAAGAAAGCGATCATAAAAATAAAGGCCGGTTTGTACTGCTTCATCTCTTTAAATGTACGAATAATCTCTTTATACCCGCTGAAAAAAGACGACTTTTTCTCTTGCTGCGGGAGAGGTTGAGGATCTTTTATAATAAAGAGAAAGGGCAGAAAAAAGAGAAAGAATAAAAGGGCTGTCGGAATGAATGCTTCATGAAACTGGTCATTTCCTACAAGTAAATAAACAGAAAGGCCGACAAGTGTACCTAAATAGCCGACAGCAATACCGAATCCAGAAATGAGGGGGATTTCATCCTTTGTCCCAAGATCGGGCAAAATGGTGTCATAAAAAACAAGACTAGAGTGATAGAAAAATTTGGCGATGACAAACAAGGTAACCACCACCAATAAGGAGACAGGAAGACCAAACCATTCGCTTGAGAAATCAATCCCAGCAAAGATCCCCATCATAAAGGTACAGGCAATACAAATCAGGGTAAACACCGTGATATACCGCTTCTTTTTCCCTGTACGATCAATCAGCACACCATATAAAGGCGTAAAAATGACGAGGAAAAAGCTTGCAAGTGCGTTCGCATAAGAAATAAATGTACTAGCGATTTGATCCATCCTCGCACTGTCGCCTATCGTCTCCTGCAAGTAAAATGGGAAGAAAATGGTGATCATATTCGATGAAAATATCGTATTTGCAAAATCATACAATGCCCAGGCCAAAACAGGTGCGGTGAAAAAGAGCCCGAAGCTTACCCCTTTTTTCTGAACGGTCATTTTCCCTCTTTTCAATAGATTGACTCCCTTCTCTGCTTTTATTTTCACTATCATTCTACTTTATGTGACGTTTCCCTCTTCCATACAAGCAATCTATACAAAAAGCACCCCTTACTATTTAGCAGAGGTGCTTCTCTTCATTATTTCTTTACGACAATGGTACTTGCAATCAAGTCGTGAAGTGCTTGTTTTTTTTCTGTGAAAAACGCAATGATGTAGCCAATGAATAAGATTGGAGACAAAAAGCCTTTTGCAAAAAAGCGGCCTGTCGCGCGCCCGAATGTTATTTTTCCACCCGTTACTTTTGTCACTTTGATGCCAAGAGCCATCTTGCCAAGAGTTCCTTGCAACTTTGATGATTCCATGATCGCATAATAAAGCCAAGTCACCGCGATACCGATTAAGGTCGTTACGCCATAGAAAAAGAGAAGGCCCACAATGACTGCCCATTCTTCATCCGTGATCACCGTTGAAGAATAGTAATAGCTATCATCATACATTAAAAATGCCGCCTCAGGGCTTGAGACAAAAAAGAGTGTTGCGAGAATAAATACAATGATTGAAAATGGTACACTAATAATGACACCGTCTAAAAGATGAGCAAGAAAACGATAACCTACTCCAGCTAGTTCAGGATGTTTTTCTTCTTGAATAGGTGCTTCTGACATGTTTGTTTCCATCCTATTTCTCCTTTATTATGTATGTTTTCTATAAATTTCTTATAATCATTCGTTATTATATCTTATGAATATCGCAAGATCAATGGAGCTTTACATTTTTACATGAATTTTAGATCATTTTTCAATGATGATTTATGTGAATAAATACTGAAAATTCACGAAAATTATGGCACATCTAGTTCTTTCAACGCCTGATTTTTTAACATTTTGTGATATTTTCCTCTCATTTCGATTCTTCTGTTGACAATCACGTTTCACATGGTACAATAGTCAAGGATTTTTTAAAGAAAGGTGTTCATGATGGGAACTGTCGTACTATTAAAGAACAACGAAATGACTGTGATTGAAGATATTTGCGAAGCTGATTTTTTAGATATGAAACATGGTTTATCTAATGAAGATGCTGCTTATATCTCTTGGTATGAAGATTACGATACTGCTTATGGATATTGATTTCATTTCATAGATGAAGCGTAAAAAAAGGCGATACAACCTTCAAAGAGGTGGTATCGCCTTTTTTACGTTTGTGTGCTTCTTTCACTTTCAGGTTCTACATGAATAAAGATTTGTGCATGCGGAAACGCTTGCTGAATGTTCTCTTCAATTCGATCACATAATTGGTGAACATCTTCAATGGTTGTTTTTCCATGAACAATCAAATGAAAATCAATATATTCTTCAGCACCGGATCGTCTTGTTCGAAAGTCATGATATTCAATGAATTCTTGACTAAATGTTTGAATGATGCCCTCTATCGCTTGTTCTTCTTCCGGGGTTAACCGGGCGTCGACAAGCGGCGGGAACGCTTCCTTCATGAGTTTAAACGCTTCACGCATAATATAGAGCGCTAGCACCATTCCAATAATCGGATCGAGGAAATACCAGTCCGTTAATGCAACAAGCAATAAACTAATGGCGACCCCTAGTGACGTAAACACATCTGTTAAAAGATGCAGCGCATTCGATTTCATGGCAACAGAATGTACTCGCTCTGCCTCTTTGTTCACAACTCTCGACACAACAAAATTGATAAGTGCGCCGATCAGCATGACCACAATACCAAGTACCGGCAGTTTAACAGGCTCTGGATGCATTAATTTATGAACACATTCATAAATGATCCAAATCCCAGCAACAAAAATCAACAAAGTTTCAATCGTTCCAGAAATATTCTCAACTTTCCCATGTCCATAAGGATGTTTTGAATCTGCCGGCTTTCTTGAAATACGAACAGAGATAAATGCAATAAAAGAGGCCATTAAATCGAGAAAAGAGTGAATGGCTTCTGATAAAACCGCAACAGATCCAGTTAGCACCCCTACAATGATTTTAAGGACCACAACAAACGTATTACTCATGACGGATAAAAAGGCTATTTTCGATGTCTTTGCTGATTGATCCATCTATTATCGTCCTCCTTCAGGAGATCGTATGCCTGTGAAAGCAATTCCCATGACTCGATTCTCTCGTTCTTTCAGTTTATACCGTTTTGCCTTATTCTAATCATCATAAGCAGAGCTGTATTTTCCGAGCAGGTTACGCTATAATAAATGTTGCTCTTTCTTCATCTATCACTCATGCTGTGATGGATAGGAGAATAGACTACATATAACGATATCCGAAGCCTTTCCGCAGGTGACATTTATGCAGTGAATGGTAAAATAGGATAAAAACATAAATTTTTAAGGTGATGAGAAATGGAGCATTTGCTGAATCCAAGAGTAAAGGATATTGAAATTTCAGGCATTCGAACATTTTCAAATCTCATATCTTCATATGAGGATGTCGTTTCATTGACCATAGGTCAGCCCGATTTTTATACGCCGCATCATGTCAAAACAGCTGCCAAAACAGCCATTGACGAGAATTTCACCTCGTATACTCATAACGCTGGATTTTTAGAGCTAAGACAAGCGATCCAGCAATACATCAAAAAGAAAGTCCATCTTGATTATGATGCAGAGACAGAAATCATTGTGACAACAGGTGCGAGTCAAGCAATTGATGCTGCGTTTCGAACCATTTTGACTGAAGGCGATGAGGTCATCCTGCCAGGCCCTGTGTACCCTGGCTATGAACCGATCATTCGGATGTGCGGTGCGGTGCCCGTGCATATCGACACAACAAATGCCGGTTTTAAATTAAATGCCAAGCTGATTGAAGATGCATTAACGGAAAAGACAAAGTGTGTTGTCCTTCCATACCCTTCAAATCCAACTGGGGTCACGCTATTAGAAGAAGAATTGAAAGAAATTGCACAGCTTCTTGAAGGAAAGGATATTTTTATTCTATCTGATGAAATTTATAGTGAGCTGACATTTGATCGTCCACATCATTCCATTGCTTCTTTCTTAAAGGAACAGACGATTGTCATCAATGGACTGTCAAAGTCTCATAGCATGACCGGATGGAGAATCGGCTTTTTATTTGCTTCCGCTCCTATTGCTAAACATGTATTAAAAGTACATCAATATAACGTGTCTTGTGCCTCGGCTATCTCACAAAAGGCGGCACTTGAAGCAGTGACAAATGGTGTGGATGATGCACTGATCATGAGAGAGCAATATAAGAAAAGACTCGACTATGTATATGATCGACTCATTTCTATGGGGCTTCCGGTCATTAAGCCTTCCGGCGCTTTTTATATTTTCCCTTCCATTGAATCGTTTGGGATGAGTTCATTTGATTTTTGCATGGAGTTGTTAGAAAGTACAAGACTTGCGGTCGTACCTGGTTCTGCTTTCTCTTCACTCGGAGAAGGATATGTGCGCCTTTCCTATGCATATTCACTTGAAACGTTAAAAGAAGGACTTGACCGTCTCGAACAATTTGTACTTGAAAAGCGTTCCATACAATCAATAGACGGATGAAACAACGGCTCTCTTGCCGTTGTTTTTATTTTGCGGGAAACATGATGTGAAACACAGTCCCTTTCTCTGGATGGCTATCTACCCGGATGGTTCCGTTGTGATTTTCTAAAATATTAAATGTCACCATGAGCCCAAGCCCTGTTCCCTTTTCTTTTGTCGTTAAAAAAGGTTCACCGATCCGCTTCATGACCGATTCAGGAATACCAATTCCTTCATCTCTAATCGTGACAAGTATTCCTTCTTTTTCGGCTTTGGCGGTAATGTCTACCTTCCCTCCGTCCGGCATGGATTCGACGGCATTTTTGATTAAATTGATAAACACCTGCTTCAGCTGGTTTTGATCCCCATTCATCAGGAGATCCTCCTCAATATCACTTGTGTTCATCAAAATTCCATTTAAGTTGGCCTGTGTTTCTAACAGAGCGGTGACTTCGCTAATGATTTTTTTCAAATCAAGCGTCTGCATTGATGCCGTTTGCTGCGGCTTCGCAAGCATTAGTAGCTCACTTAAGATGATTTCAATCCGGCTCAGCTCAGAGAAGACAATTTCAAAATATTGATCACGGTCTTTTGTTTTTGGTTTAATGAGCTGTAAAAAGCCCTTAATCGCCGTCAGTGGATTCCTTATTTCATGTGCAATGCCTGCTGCCAATTGACCTGCGATTGATAATTTTTCAGAGCGCAGCATGAGTTCTTCTGTCTGTTTTCGTTCAGATATATCTCTTAAAATAATTTGAACGGCTGTTTCACCAAAAAATGTGGTAGGGATACAAACCATTTCTGTATAAATCAACCGGTGTTTAAACGTATGGCAGCTCATCGTCACAATCTCAGAATCTGATGCTCTTTCGATAATACGTGATAAGCTCTTTTTGACTTTTTGCTGATCACATGAATGGATTTGATGAAAGATATCTTTTCCGATTAATTTATCGTAATGTTCGGCTTCAAATAATTTAATACCTGATTCATTCATAAATACCCATTTATGATCGTGGATGACGGCAATGGTATCAATCGAATTTTGGATAAGCAGTTGATACCGCTCTCTGCTTTTTTGAAGAACGGTTTGAAATTTTTTACGGGAAGAGATGTCCACTAAGAGTAAAAGTTCTGCCCGTTGATTTTGATAAATTGCCGGAGATGACTTCACCTCAATATGAATCATGCTCCCGTCTTTCCTTTTCCATATTTGTTCAATCATTCCGACTGGAAGGCCTTGCTGCAGTCTGTTGATTCGGCTTCTCACAATGTCATGGTACTCCTCGGCAATAAAATCAAACGCAGACTTGCCGATCATTTCATCTTTTGTACATACACCCATTAATTGCAGCATCGCATCGTTGGCATACACAATTTTCCCAAGTGCCGTAATACATAACGGATTTGGCAGCATGGCAATCAGATTTTCAGCTTCACTGACATCTTGGAAAGCCGGTAGACTGCCTAACGACTGTTCTGACACTTCTGTTGGTTGAAATACTGCTTTTTGAGGCTCTGTATTCATTACCCTCATTTTCAGGATCATTTCTCTACTCAAATCGTTGTCTAACCCATCACAAGCAACAAAATCAATGCTTGCTTCTACCCATACAGCTGTAAGATCACTTCTAAGCAGTCTAAAGTGGCAAATCTCTAGCATGTGCTGATTATAGAAATAACTTTCGACGAGAAATTGATCTTCGGTATGAACAAAGTCTTTCAAAAAACACCCTAGTAAATCCTTTTGTTCATAGAGCAAAAGCTGCTTACAATTGGAAGAAATGTAGAGAAAGCGGCCATTAGAAGAAAGAACGGCATGTAAATCAATATTCGAGTACAGCTGATTCGAATCTTTCATTTTTTGTTCCATCGTCGTCCGACCCTCCTTTAATTTTTTTAGGGTTGTCCTTAGTTTGATGTATAAAAAGGATTCGCTAGAAAAACCGTATTTTCCTCCCAATCTCGTGTGAAACGTCCATATTTTCAGCAAAAAGGGAGCACTTTCTCTTGCTGTGCTCCCTGCTGTTTATTGCTTTTCATATTTCTTTTGTAATTCAACGTACTTATCAACAATTTTACTTGGAATGGTTTTAATGACAGGATCTTTATCTGATACATACGGTGTGACGACACTAAATGCCACTTTCGGATTGGAAGAAGGATAATATCCTCCAAAGGTTAAGTTGTACGTGGCATTCCCCCACCAGCTCCGGTTGGCACCATAGTAGAAGGTTTGGGCTGTACCCGTTTTCCCTGCGACATCATGCTGACCGAACCGGCCAGCGGCAGTCCCGCCTGTTGATGTGACCATTTTTAGTCCCATTTTGACGCGGTCGATATCTGCTTTCGAGTTGTTAATGGTGTTTAGCACCTTCGGCTCATATTTCTTCACAACAGGACCTACTTCTTCCTTATTCGTTGGAAAGTGAACACTTTTCACCACTCTTGGCTGAATACGGTTACCTCCATTTGCGATGGTCGACATGTATTGTGCGACTTGAAGTGGTGTATACGTGTCATACTGACCAATCGCTTCATCAAGCAAGAGTCCGCCGACTGTCTGAGGATGCGTCTGCATTCCGCTTGATTCCTGCGGCAAGTCGATGCCTGTTTTCACGCCAAGACCGAATTGCGCATAGTAGTTTCTCATTTTTTGTAAGTGTTCAGGTCTTGCCCGTAACGGGCCATCTTTTTGATAGGTGATCCCTGCCATTCTCATCGCCACTTGGAACATGTAAACGTTGGAACTTTTTTGGAGTGCCTGAAGGTCGTTAACCCATCCAAGAACTTTGTAAGACTGTTTAGGCTTTCCTCCACTTCCCGCAAAATACAGCGGTGTATCCAAATAGGATTGATTGTGTGACATGCCATCTTGATAACCAGAGAGGACAGTAGCTCCTTTGACAACAGAGCCCATTTCATACTGTGTCGTAAATGTTCCGATCGCATAATCTGTGACGTCCCTGCCGTCCATTTTCTTCCCTGACATCGCGAGAACATCACCTGTGTTAGGGTCCATCATCACAACAAAGGCACGGTCCATCATATAGTTTCTTGCACTAGCGGATCTTAGCTCTGATTCAACGATTTTGTCGACTTCCTTTTGCAGCTCCATATCAAATGTGAGTGCAAGGTCAAGTCCTCTTCGTCCTTCTGTCCGCTTGATTTCATCAAGCAGTTTTCCGCCGACCTGTGTATATTGAACAGTTGCTTTTTCTGGATTGAGAAAATCCTCATATTGATATTCTAAATAACTTTTTCCTACTCGGTCATTTCGCGAGTAACCTCTTGCCATATAGTAATCTTCACGCTCTTTTATAATACCTTGCTCTGGGGTGGTGACACCGCCAAGGACATTATAGAGGGTTTTTTCATACGGATATTTCCTTGTCCAGTCATTGATGACATTTACACCAGGCAGTTCATCAAGATGCTCTGATACAAGTGAGATCTCTTCGTATGTCAAACTTACGGATGATGTCTGTTTTGATTCTTTTGTTTCATCAAGCAGCGCAACTTTTTCGTCCCCTTTTTTCTCTTCGTTCGGGTCCATCGCTTTCACGATTTGAGGTTCAAAGGCATATCCGCCTGTAAACCTGCGATAGATCGCTGCAACTGCTTTTTCCTCTGCATCTTTTTCGATCGCCTTGACTTCTTTCTTAGGCACACGCTCTACTTGAAGTGGATAGACATCTTTTGATTTAAGATTCTTTTGCTCTGCTTTTGAAATGAGCTTATCCGCTTCTTCCGGGTGGCTTGCCAGCCAAAAATCTCGAATGTCACGCTCTCTCAAAAAATCTGTATCCATTTTTATATAAGTCGCAAGTTTTCTTGCTACTTTAATCTTATCCTCCGCTTTCACACCGCTTTCTGATGTATAAACGATGGCAGGTACACTTTCGTTATCAACAACGACCCTTCCTCTCGCGTCATACATTTTTCCTCTTGGAGACGGGTATGATGCTGTTTTGACTTCAGTTCGGTTGGCTTGCTTTTTATAATCCTCACCATTGACGATTTGCAGCACGCCGAGCTTGATGACAAGTCCAGCAAATAAACTAAATACAGCGAAGAAAAAGAGATTAATTCTCCAGGCGTTCCGGCGCTTCATTTTTTTCTGCTCGGCAGCACCTTGATGCTGTTTCTCTCCCACTTATGTAGCTCCTCTCATCCTTTCAATCTTTTACAATTACCACTCATTATTGTAACACTTTTGTAATAGTTGTTACAGCGAAACAAGTGAAAAAAAGCTGTCAATCCCTATTCTGCAAAAAAATATACTAACACTTTAAAATATTGGTATGTTTATGTCGTTTTCTTTAAATAGAAAGATTCTCCATTCATTGATATAAGGAGATTCTTTCTATGACTTTAACAAAAATGACAAATGGGCGTTGTCAATGGAGGATGCTGGTACGTTTATAACAAAAAGTCCATGTTATGATTTTCTGTGAGAAAACAAAACAAAGATTTTAGGAGGAGTTACAAAATGAAAAAGAAATCATTCATTTTTTCAGCGCTGACAGCTGCTGCATTGATCACGTTCACTGGAGGGCATTCAGCTGATGCGAAAGAGCTTAACCTGAAACAAGTCATAAACGTACAGCATCAAGCCATTGATCTTCATACATTAGCTGCAAAATTACATATCTCTTCAGATGTAAACAAGCTAAGCACTTCAAATCAAAAAGAGATCGAAGCTCTATTAAACAAGCTGATCAAAAGTGGTCAACCTGTTACTGGAACAAAAGTGGTGAAAGAAGTAAACAAAGCAAAAAATGAGCAAAAACAAGAATCAGTGAAAAAACCAGCTACTTCTAAACCAAGCACACCAGCAAAAGAAAACACAACGAACAACAGCTCAAAATCTGATCAAAAAGACACAACTGCAACAAAAGCAGACAGCAGCTTAAATGCATTTGAACAAGAAGTGGTTGAACTGACAAATAAAGAGCGTGCAAAACAAGGCTTAAAAGCTCTTTCTGTTGATTCTAAATTAAGCAAATCTGCTCGCGCTAAATCACAAGATATGAAAGATAAAAACTATTTCTCTCATACAAGCCCAACTTACGGATCTCCATTTGATCAAATGAAGCAATTTGGTATCACATACAAAACAGCAGGTGAAAACATTGCGCAAGGTCAAAGATCACCTCAAGAAGTAGTAACAGCTTGGATGAACAGTGAAGGTCATAGAGCGAACATTTTAAACAAAAACTATACACATATCGGTGTAGGTTATGTGAAATCTGGTAACTACTGGACGCAGCAATTCATCGGAAAATAAGATCAAAAAAACCTGTCTCTATTTGGGACAGGTTTTTAGTTTGTCTTCTTTTTTCAGTAATGTGAGGGCTTGTTTACACGCTACAAACTGTTCCACCTAGGCGGGGCAGTTTTTTTATTTCACCCATAATTTATAGATGCTTTGTGTTCCGCTGTTTTCTTCGCCCTGTTCACTGAGCTTTTCATATAATGACTTCGCTAGTGAAAGGCCTGGCATCTTTTCTCCCATCAGCTCTGCCTCTTCAAGTGCAATGCCCATATCCTTGATAAAATGCTTCACATAAAATCCTGGCTCGAAATCACCTTTCAGCATTCTTGGCGCAAGGTTTGACAAAGACCAGCTGCCGGCTGCTCCTGTTGTGATGCTTTTAAGTACCTGCTCTGGATCAAGTCCTGATTTTTCAGCATAGGCCATTGCCTCAGCCACACCTACCATCCCTGCTGCGATAGCAATTTGGTTACACATTTTTGTATGCTGACCACTTCCTGCAGGTCCTTGATATTGAATATTTTCTCCCATTTGCTGAAATAGCGGCAGGCACGCTTCATAGGCTGCTTTTTCTCCACCAATCATAATGGCCAGCGTGCCGTTTTGGGCTCCAACGTCTCCGCCAGAGACCGGCGCATCTAATGCAAATAGTCCTTTTTCCTTCGCTTTCGCTTCAATTTCTTTTGCCAGCTGAGGTTTCGATGTGGTCATATCAATGAGGTATGTACCAGGTGCAGCATGTGCCACGAGTCCATCTTCTCCTAAATAGACTTCTTCTACATCTGATGGATACCCGACCATTGTGATGACGGCATCTGCCTCCTTTGCGATCTCCTTTACGGTCGATTTCCAAAGAGCACCTTTTTGAACCAATGTGTCTGCCTTTGCTTTTGTTCTTGTATAAACGAGAACTTCGTAGCCAGCATCCATTAAATGCCCTGCCATACTACGTCCCATTACACCGATTCCAATAAAACCAACTGTTTTGATTTGTGCCATCACGAATTCCTCCTTATAGAGACTTTGTCAATCCACCATCAATGATGAGGGTTTGACCTGTCATATATGTATTGGCTTCAGATAAAAGAAAAGCCGCATATGCTGCAAATTCCTCTGGCTGCCCGTAACGGCCCAGCGGAATCATACGTTCAGCTTGTGCTTTGATCTCTTCAACCGATTGTTGCTCCTCTTGTGCACGGTGTTTGTCCAACTGTTTCACACGCTCTGTTTCAATTTTCCCCGGGGCTAAGGTATTGATCAAAATACCATCTTTGGCAAGCTCCTGGGCAGCTGTTTTTGTCCAGCCGGTAATGGCCGGTCTAAATGTATTCGACAGCATCAAGCCTGGGATCGGTTCTTTGACCGACATAGATGCAATATTTAACACTCGTGCACCTTGTTTTTTTAAATACGGCAAGGCTTCTTTTAATAACCGAATATAGCTGAGTAAATGAAGCTGAAATGATTCCATCCAATCTTCATCTGTTAAGGTTTCAAGTGTTCCTGTTTGAGGACCGCCTGTATTGTTCACGAGTATATCAAGGCGTTTTTCATCACCTGCTGCTGCGACGACAAGCGCTTTAATTTGCTCGGCGTCAGATACATCACATACTTGATAAGTCAGCTTCCCTTTTACAAGCGGGGATAATTCTTTGACCGCTTCTTGCAGCGTTTGCTCATGTCTTCCCGAGAGCATCACATCTGCTCCCTCTTTTGCAAGATGAAAGGCAATGGCTTTACCGATACCTTGACTGCTTGCTGCGACCAATGCTTTTTTTGCCAGATAGATTAACATGCATGTTGGCACCCTCCTCTGTTCATATTTTATCATACAAAAAGAACCTTGCTCACATGGCAAGGTTCTTTTCTGCAAGATTATAGTTTAAACCGATTGACTGCCTGACGCAGTGCCTGACTTGATTCGTTCAACATTTCTGTTGATGTTTTCGTTCTTTCTAAAGCTTGTACTTGTTCGTCTGTGGAAGCATGTACTTCCTCAGCTGAAGCGGCGGATTCTTGTGAAATGGCCGCAATACTTTGAATGGAATCATTCATTTTCTGCTGTTCTTCAGTCATTTCATTGATTTGTGTATGAATGCTGTCAATGGAGCCGACAAGTGCCTGCATTTCCATTGTGATACTGCTGAGTGCCTCTCCTGTTGAATTGATGGCATCACCTTGTTCTTCATTCATTTTGCTTGCTGCTGTCATCGCTTCAGCTGCCTTTTTCGATTCATCTTGAATGAGTTTTACGGTTTCACTAATATGTTTCGTTGATTCCGCAGATTGTTCAGCCAGCTTTCTGACTTCTTCTGCAACAACAGCAAATCCTCTTCCGCTTTCTCCTGCTCTCGCTGCTTCAATACTTGCATTCAGTGCGAGTAAATTCGTTTGATCTGAGATTTCAGAAATCGCTGTTACGACGTTTTCAATATTTTTTGTTTTATGCTCAAGGTCAAGCAGCATTTGCTCTACCTTCTTCGATTCTTCATTCGCTTGTGTTGATTTTTGGACGAGCAGACCAAGAGCATCAAGTCCTCTATAGCTTGCATCTTCCGATGATTTTGAATTGGTTTGCATTTGCGTGGCAAGCTCACCCATATGACGAACTTTTTCATACAAATGCTCTGATTTTTCATTAATGGTTTCCGCTTCTGATGCTTGTTTCGTCGCTCCTACAGCGACCTCTTGAATAGCCGTTGCAATCTGTTCACTAGATAGCAAGGTCTCGTTTGAAATTTGTGTCACTTCATCCGTTGATTTCACAACCTGATCTGAAGACTCTTTCACTTTTTCAATTAAATCCCTGATGCCTTCAGTCATTTGATTAAAGCTTTTCGTGAGGAAACCTATCTCATCCTGAGACTTCGACTCAAGCGAGCTGGTTAAATCGCCTTCAGACACTTTACGAACATGCTCGATGAGGCGTTTAATTGGTGTTGTAATGCTTCTAGCCAATAAGTAGCTTAGAATCATGGCAAGTATAATGGCAATGACAGAAATAATGATACTTGTCTGATTCATTTGTTCAGTGATCCAAAGAAGTTTCTTTTTCTCGAAGCTCACACCGATCGTCCAGTTTGCCTCTTTAATTTTTGAGATGACGGTCAGCTGTTTGTCATCATCAATACCCGAGTTGTCGATCGCTTTTTTCACAGAAGCGACTTTTGAGATATTTTTTCCTTGCTCTGTTGGATGTGCCAAAATGGTCCCTGTGCCGTCAACTAAGAAAGCCGTTCCCATATAAGGAATCTTTTGTTCTTTTATATAAGACTGAATGGAAGCCAGTTTCAAGTCAAGTCCAGCGACACCGACTACTTTCCCGTTTCGTACGATCGCCTTCGTGGCTGAAACGACCATTTCATTTGTTGCTTTATCAATGTACGGATCTGTCCATAGGACTTCGTCAGGCTTTTCAGCTGCTTGAATATACCAGTCTCGTTTAGACGGATCATACCCTTCACCAAAATCGGACTCCGGGAAAGCGAACATTTTACCATCACTTGTTCCTATATAGGCAAGCGAGATGAGTTCATCCTGCTCCTGCAATCCTTTTAATTCATCGTTTTCAAATGCCAATGTCTGCTTTGTTTGTTTCTGTGCAAAATCTTCAGTAAGTGTACTTGTTGCCAATTTGTTAATCGTATCACCGTAATTCTCAAGCTTTAGTGCTATGATGTCTCTCATGCTTTCTGCCGTTGCTGCTGTCGTTGTTTTCGCATCTCGTTCAATCAATGGTCTTAATACTAAATTGGAACCCACTTGAACTGCGACAACGGTTAAAATTAAAATAACTGAGATGAAAACAGCTATTCTCACTTGAAGTTTCTTAAACATCTCATCACCCCTACATCCTACTTTCGCATCTTAATGTGTATATCGGCAAAATTGGTACCGCATTCAATAGTTGTAAGAAAATTTAAATAGAAAAAACAAGCCATAATGACTTGTTTTAAGTAAAATATTCAATTTTTGCAGACGGAAAGTACTGTTCGATATATGATTCTAATGTCTGTCTAAGTTCTTGTTCTTCATCTTTTTGATAGATATATTTTCCAATTCCATATCTACCCCACTTATATCTTCTCTTTTCTTCATCTAGTTCTAGTTTTGTTTTCGGATAGTTTTTTTGGATGACACGCTTCGCCGGTTTTGTAAAACGGTGCTGAATCATTTCAAAGGTGATATCTTGTCTCACTTCTTCAGGGAGAGCTGCATCGAGTTTTTCAAATAGGACTTTATAGCCCTCTTGCCACCCTTCATGAATGTAAATAGGGGCAATAATAAAGCCAAGTGGATAGCCTGCTTTTGCTACCTTTACAGCCGCTTCAATCCGCTGATCGAGTGGTGATGTTCCGGGTTCGAAATATTTAATGACATAATCGGCATTGATACTAAAGCGGAATCTTGTTCGCCCATTGTGTTTTGCGTCTAACAAATGGTCTACATGATGAAATTTCGTAACAAAGCGTAGTTTGCCAAGATCGGTTTGACCAAAGTATTCAATCGCTCGTTTGAGTGTGTGAGTCAAATGGTCAATTCCTACGATATCGGATGTACATGAAGCTTCAAATCGCGTGATATCAGGTGCACGCTCGTTCATGTACTGTTCAGCCTGATCTAAGATCTCTTCTACATTGACGTACGTACGAATATACGGCTTACTCCCCATCGTCGTTTGCAGGTAGCAATAATGGCAATGCCCCATGCATCCTGTCGCAAACGGAATGGCATACTCTGCAGATGGTTTAGATGTATCAAATTTTAAGGTTTTTCTCACGCCGATAACGAGCGTCGACTTTGCATTACGGTACTTTTGCAAATCATTTTTCCCCGGAATATTTCTCACTTGGTTGTGTGAGGTTGTTTCTCTAATTTCAATTCCCATACCTTCAAACTTTTCTTTCAGCTCTTGTCCTAATGGGTACTCTAGCGCCCGAGGTTCAATATACACAAGCTGAGGAACGAACGGTTTGATCATATTTAGCACATCCTTACCTTATAGGTTCATACCGTTACTTTAACCTCTCAGGATGGCTTCTATCCTTTCTAAAATCTCCCTTATTCAAACAGATCTTGATAAAGGGCTTCTGCTTCTTCGTATGTTGGAAATACGGCATCATCAGGGGCTAATGGGTGATATGTTTCAAGTAGAAATAGCGCAAGCTCTTGCTCATTGTAAGGATGTGAAACGATTTCCGCTTCTTTAATTTGTGCGACATTGGCTGCATGTGGATTTCGATAAATGACATATACTTGATCACCTGGCTTATAGTTAGAGAAAGACAAACTGGTCACCTCCATTTTTTATGTTAGGATGCCCTTCTCTGCAAGCGATATGACTGATTATGATAAAATTCGACAAAAAAACCAGACAGTTTGACCTGTCTGGTTTACATCACCTAGTTATGTTGAAACGTTTTTTTCACGAAATCAACCACTTCTTCAGTTGTACTCAGTGATAAAATATGCTCTTTAAATGATGCAGCTTCTTCCTTAGAAAGCTTGCTTAACTGCGTTCTTGCTGGAAGAATCGATGTTGCGCTCATTGAAAATTCATCTAATCCTAGTCCAAGTAGGAGCGGGATTGCGATTTCATCTCCTGCCATCTCACCGCACATGCCAACCCATTTACCTTCTTTATGCGCTGCTTCAATCACAAGCGTTATGAGGCGTAAAATAGCTGGATTGTATGGCTGGTAAAGATAAGACACTCGTTCGTTCATTCGATCAGCAGCCATTGTGTATTGAATCAAATCATTTGTTCCAATACTGAAGAAATCTACTTCTTTTGCAAATTGATCTGCGATAACAGCTGTTGATGGAATTTCTACCATCATTCCGATTTCAATGGAATCAGATACTTCTGTACCAGCAGCAACCAATGCTTCTTTTTCTTCAAGTAAAATAGCTTTTGCTTCTCTAAATTCTGATAACGTCGCGATCATAGGGAACATGATTTTCAAGTTTCCATATGTACTTGCACGAAGTAACGCGCGTAGCTGTGTTCTGAAAATCTCCTGCTCTTCAAGGCAAAGGCGGATCGCTCTATAGCCAAGGAACGGGTTCATTTCTTTTGGAAGCTGCAAGTAAGGAAGTTCTTTATCGCCACCAATATCTAGTGTGCGGACAACCACTGCTTTGCCTTCCATCTTCTCTAAAACGGTTTTATACGCATCGAACTGCTCTTCTTCTGTTGGGAGCTGATCTCTGCCCATGTATAAAAATTCTGTACGGTACAATCCAACTGCTTCGCCGCCATTTTCAAGTACACCTTTCACATCTTCAGGTGTTCCAATATTCGCAGCTAACTCTACGTGAACGCCGTCTTTTGTGACCGTTGGTTGGTCAACAAGTTTCGCCCATTCCGCTTTTTGAGCTAAGTAGTCTTCATGCTTTTTTTGATACGCTTTCACTTCATCTTCAGAAGGCTGAATGATGACGTCTCCACTAATACCATCAACAATGATCAGATCATTGTTTTTCACCGTTTTTGTTGCTTCTTTTGTTCCAACAACTGCTGGGATTTCCATTGATCTTGCCATAATCGCTGAGTGAGAAGTACGACCACCGATATCTGTCGCAAAACCTTTGACGAATTGTCTGTTCAGCTGAGCTGTATCAGAAGGTGTTAAATCTTCAGCAATGATAATGACTTCTTCAGAAATCATACTTGGGTTTGGAATGTCAACGCCTAGCAAATGACCAGTGACACGTTTTGTAACGTCGCGAATATCCGCTGCACGTTCTTTCATGTATTCATTGTCCATTGCTTCAAACATTGTAACAAACATTGTTGCTGTTTCTTTTAAAGCAAATTCAGCATTTACTTTATCCGATGTGATTTTATCCTTCACTGGGTTGAGCAGCTCTGGATCACTTAACACAAGAAGGTGTGCAGAAAAAATATCTGCTTTATCTTGGCCAAGTTCTTTTAGCGCATGTTCTTTAATTGCTTCAAGTTCTTGTTTTGAAACATGAATTGCTTCTTCAAAGCGTTTCACTTCTGTCTCTGGATCATTGATGTCTTTTTGGTGAACTGTTAAATCTGGTTCTTCTAGACGATATGCTTTTGCAATCGCAACGCCTGCTGAAGCACCGATTCCTTTCAGTTGTTGCATTACTCGCCTAGGCCTTCACTTTTCATTGTGTCTTTTAGCGCAGCAAGTGCATCATTTTCATCAGAACCAGAAGCAGAGATTGTGATTGTAGCACCTTTCGCAATTCCTAGAGACATTACACCCATAATAGATTTCAGGTTCACTGTTTTACCATTATATTCTAAGTTGATATCAGCATCATATTTACTAGCAGTTTGTACAAGAACTGTTGCAGGACGTGCGTGAATTCCAGAATCTGCAGTTACTTTGAATGTTTGTTGAGCCATTTTTATCAATCTCCTTTTTATACATTTCATACATCCACAATATTATATCATACTGCCGAGCTTGTCATCTAACAAGAACGGCAGTTATGAAAATTATTTTGAAATTTTCATGATGTTTTCTTGGCCAGCTTTGATTTCACCGGATTCTTGAAGGTCAATAAATTGTCCTTCACTTAAGTTTGTAAATACAATTGGTGTCATTAAAGATGGTACTTCTGACTTAATTTTATCAATATCAACCTCTAAAAGTTTTTGACCGATTTCTACTTGATCTCCCTC
This sequence comes from Bacillus sp. 22190, assembly GCF_052045575.1. NCBI lineage: Bacteria > Bacillati > Bacillota > Bacilli > Caryophanales > Bacillaceae > Bacillus > Bacillus sp. 22190. Next base: position 75,410 of record NZ_JBQEPF010000008.1, read on the forward strand.
TTGTACAAATGCTTCAAATCCTTCTCCTTTGAGGCTGACTGTATCAATCCCGAAGTGAATCAAGATTTCAAGTCCACCATCAGACTGGAGGCCGATGGCGTGTTTTGTTGGGAACACATTTAAGATTTTTCCTCTTACTGGTGAAACCACTGTTCCCTCTTTTGGCAAGATAGCAAAACCGTCACCCATCATTTTCCCTGAGAATACTTGATCTGGCACATCTGTAATTGGATGCAGCTCCCCTGTAATTGGTGAAGCAAATATTTCTTCCCCTTGTTCGTTTTGAAGCGGTTTTGCAATGACTTCTTCAACCTGCTGACTGACTTCTTCTTTTGCAGAAGGGTCTTTCGCTGGTCGAGGTGTGCGCCCTGCAATAATGTCCTGCATTTGTGTTTTTAAATTATCAGAGCGTGGACCAAAGATGGCCTGGATGTTATTCCCGACTTCAAGGACACCTGAAGCGCCAAGCTTTTTCAAGCGGTCTTTATCCACTTTTTTCTGATCATTTACAGTGACACGTAAACGCGTAATACAAGCATCTAGGTGTTTAATGTTTTCTTGGTCACCCATTGCTTCAAGAATTTCATAAGGTAAGTCATCGCCTTTTCCAGATTGAGCGCTGCTTGCACCGTCAGCTGCTTCATCTTCGCGTCCTGGCGTTTTCAGATTAAACTTGCGAATCGCAAATCTGAATCCGAAGTAGTAAATGACAGCCAGTACGAGACCGACTGGAATGACAAGCCACCAAGCGGTTCTATTTGGCAGGATACCAAATAGGAAGAAGTCGATTAACCCTCCTGAGAAGGTCATCCCGATTTTCACGTTTAGAATATCCATTATCATAAAGGATAATCCAGCAAATACACAGTGAATCGCAAATAATATCGGTGCAACAAACAAGAATGAGAATTCAAGCGGTTCAGTGATCCCTGTTAGGAAAGAAGTAAGGGCCGCTGATCCCATAATTCCTGCTACAAGCTTTTTATTCTTAGGTTTGGCTTCATGGTAAATCGCAAGTGCTGCTGCTGGAAGTCCAAACATCATGAACGGATATTTCCCTGTCATGAATGTCCCGGCTGTAAGCTGAACACCATCTTTGATTTGCGCCATGAAAATACGCTGGTCACCACGGATAATATCTCCTGATAAGCTCTTATAGCTAAAAAATTCATACCAGAATGGTGCGTAGAATATGTGGTGCAGACCAAACGGAATTAATGAGCGTTCAATGACACCGAATACAAAGGCAGCCAGCGGCTCATTCGCTGCAAGCAGTCCTGTTGAAAATGAGTTCAATGCACCTTGGATTGGCGGCCAAATGACGAGCATCAATAGCCCTAAAATAAGTGCTGAAATCGACGTAACGATTGGAACAAAACGCTTACCAGCAAAGAAGCCAAGATATTGCGGGAGCTCAATTTTGTAAAATTTATTAAACATATAAGCCGCTAATACCCCGACAATAATTCCGCCAAAAACGCCGGTAGACAAGGTCGGTATGCCGAGCATATTCACATATGCTGGATGACTTTCCTTAAAGAACTTAGCCAATTTGACTGAATCGGATGGAATAGAACCGTTGGCCATTAATACGGCACTCATCGTCACGTTCATGACAAGGTAACCGATGATCGCGGCAATCCCTGCCACACCGTCTCCATTGGCAAGACCGATGGCAACCCCTACAGCAAATAGGAGTGGAAGATTCGAGAAGACAATATTCCCCGCATTCTCCATAACACTAGCAACAAGCTGAATTGTATCATTGCTTAAAAATTGAGCGACATCAATCAACTGCGGATTTTGCATCGCATTTCCGAGTGCTAGTAAAATACCAGCAGCAGGAAGGATCGCAACTGGAAGCATAAGTGCTCGTCCAATTTTTTGCAACACACCAAAAAGTGATTTAAACACTGGTTGAACCTCCTTTTGTTTTCGCTTACAACATACATTTCAATCACACATTGACGTACATTTCATAATTAACCGTTTACATTTCACTTTCAGAACACAAAAAAGGCATGGTGATATAAGGTTGCGCAAATAACAGGATCTTATCCTGTATTTACCTTAAGTCACTCATGCCTGATCGAATCAGTTACACGTTTCAAGGAAACTATGAAATTTTATTCGTCAATCTGTACAGGTGTAGTGTCAAGTAGACAGCTTCGGCATCTTGTACAGGCTTTTTCAATGCATGTTGCAAAATTTTGATCATTTTCCAAGCAGTATTGTAGCATAAAGGATATTCATTTTTCAATAGATGAAGCAACTTTTCTGGCTCCTCTAATGATTCTTCCCGTTTAATACGCTCAATCGAAAACGTAATATGGCGCAGTAAGCGTAAATAATGAATACTTTCTCTATCTACTTTCATATGAAATGCATCTTCTATGACTTGGACCATTTGTGTCATGAGCTGCGAATGACGGTTTACCTCGGATAAAGGCCGGTTCGTTAAAGCAGAGTGAATGTGGAGCGCAATAAACCCAATCTCTCCTTCGGGCAGCTTTGTTTCAACATCTGGCCGCGCATTTATCAGTTCCACGACTTCCTTTGCGACCTCGTATTCTTTCGGGTATAAGGATTTCGTTTCAAGCATAAAAGGATTGGTGATATCATAGCCTTGTTTAACTCGCTTAAAGCTAAAGGCAATATGATCTGTCAGAGCAATGTGAATATGCTCATTTAAGCGATGCCCCATTTTTTCTCGTATATGATAAATGACGTCATTGGCAAGCTCAATCATGTCCTCATTAATGTGGTGCAGCAATTGTTTGTATTCTGTTTGCTCTTTTGTGTTCTTTAACACAAACATTTTCTCAAATGCCGCTTGATCGAGAACGTCACCCGATTTTTTCCCAAAGCCGATCCCTTTATCAATCAGGACCACTTCGCCTAAAGAAGGGTGTTTTGCGATGATGACATTATTATTTAACGCTTTATCAACGGTGAAGGATTCCATGAACATCCCCACCTCCTTCTTATTCAATCCTTCTTATCGTACAAAACAGATGAAACGTGCGTCAACGATTGTTTTTCAAAATAGTCGTTGTGCGCTCAACGAGTCGATATGACAGCACTCTTTTTTCTGGTGCCTCACCTTGTAATGCTTGCTTGAACAAGTCAAATGCTTCCTGCCCCATTTGTTTAAGAGGAATGTCTATACTAGAAATCCCCAATGCTTCACTCAATTGATCGTTTTGAAAGCCAAGTATGGCTGGTGATTCTCCAACGTTTATTTGGTGACGCTGTGCTTCTAGTAAAAAACCTGCTGAGACATCATCGTTTGTAATCAGTAAGGCTGTCGGACGATTTTTCATCTCTTTCCATTCTGTAAATAATTGCTTGCCATCAAAAATGGTCAGTTTTCCTTCAATGATCCATTCCTCATCAATCTCCTGCCCAAGCGACCGCATCATTTCTTGATAAGTCTGAATGCGAACTTGGCTATTCTCCCCTTCTGTTCTAGCAAGAACGATTGCGATTCGCTCATGACCGCATGCCGCTAAGTGTTCAAGCGCTTCCTTAAAAGCCTGATCATGCGCAATCGATACCGATGAACATGGATCATGCGGAGTAGGATGACAAAAGATAATAGGACCAGATTCCTGCCACTTTAAAATGTCTCGATCACTTAACGCATTTGAGCAAAAGATTAAACCATCCACACGTTGCTCTTTTAAGCTCATTAATGCTTCTTTTTCCTTTACTGGGTCATATCCTGTTTGAAACAAGGCAAAATGCATTCCGCACTCCTGTGCTTTCTCTGCAATCCCTGTGACAATTCCGCTGAAATAGGAGTGATCAATTGTCGGAAGTACAATTCCAAGCATATTGGAATATCCCTTTGCTAAATGTACTGCCTGAATATTCCGTGTATATTTGAGCTCTTTCATCGCACTAAGTACGCGCTCTCGCTTTTCTTCTTTGACATAAGGATGATCATTCATCACTCGTGATACGGTGGTAACAGATACACCCGCTCTTTTCGCAATATCCCTTATGTTAGGCATTTTTTCTCCTACTTTCTCTTGATATGGTAAGCGTTTCATACTTTAAGATGTATGTGAGCTGAACAAATCACTGGGTGGAAAGGGGAATTCAAGATGGGTATTATCATATGGATCATATTATGTTTGACTATTTTGTTTTCTGCTCGATTCGCACTACATCCTTTAGGAAAAGAACATAAAATCAAGCCGTTTCAATCAATTGATGATTTTTTTGTTGATAAGGATCGCAAAGAGTGACAAAAAAATCACGATGACGCTCCCAATACTTGGACGTTCATCGTGATTTTTTTCATTACTTGATGATCGTCAACTCTTTTGGATAATTGGTTAACGTGACTGGGCCATCTTTTGTAATGAGAACATCGTCTTCAATTCTAACCCCGCCGACTCCTGGTACATAAATACCCGGCTCGATCGTATAGACCATCCCTTCTTTTAGAAGGTCATCATTTGCTTGACTCATAGAAGGGAACTCATGAACAGAAACCCCGAGTCCATGCCCTAGACGATGCGGGAAGTATTCGCCATACCCTGCTTCTGCGATCAGCCCTCTTGCTTTTAAGTCAAGGTCACCAATTCTCACACCCGGCTTGCTCATATCAAGTGCTGCCAATTCGGCTTTCAAGACGGTGTTGTAAATATCCTTTTGTTGTTCAGACGCTTCTTGATAGATGAAGGTTCTTGTAATATCTGAACAATAGCCATCCACAATCACGCCAAGGTCAAATAAAACAAAATCACCTTTTTTCAAGGCTGCCTGCCCCGGATTTCCATGAGGTTCTCCTGATTTTTCTCCGAATAGTACCATAGTTGAAAAGGACATGCCCTGAATGCCTTTTTTCTTCAGTTCATATTCGATGACAGCAAGAACTTCGGTTTCCGTCACCCCTTCTTTTAGGGCATGAACCCCAATTTTGACGCCTTCGTCTGCCAATTGAGCAGCTTTTTTCAATGTTTCAATTTCAGCTTCGTCTTTAATTAGTCTTAACTGATTGAGCACATCTTCTGCCCGGACGAATGTTTCTGCCCCAGTGACAGCTTGAAGCTGCTCTGCTCTTTGCAAAGGAATGGATTCTTTTTCAATCGCTAGGCGAGTCGCTTTTACTCCTCGTTTTTCTAGTGCCTTTTGTATGAAATCAAAGGGGTTTTCATGGTCTTCATATCCAATGAGATCTCCAGCCCATCCCGCATTTTTTGCTTGCTCAACTTCCATCTTAGGCAAAATGAAAAATGGATCTGCTTCCTGAAAAACAAACAGCCCCATCACTCTTTCATGCGGCTCTGTGAAGTATCCAGATAGATAGAATACATTCTCCTTTGTATGTATAAATGCACCTTGAATGTCTTTTTTCTTAAGCCAAGAAGACAAGTTTTTCATTCGATTCATCGTGATCCTCCTCACACGTTTGACTACTGATCTATTGTATCAGTTTTCACTGTATTTCGCACAAAAGCGTACTGACCTAAAGCCAGTGCGCTTTTGTGATTTGCTTAAGAAGCACGAAGCAAACGAAGTCCGTTTAAAATAACCAAAATCGTACTGCCTTCATGCCCAATGACACCAAAAGGTAAATCAAGAACTTGTAAGAAATTCGCACAGATTAACAAACAAATAACTGTTAATGAAAAGATGATGTTTTGTTTAATGATTCGGTTCATCTTTCTTGAAAGACGGATCATCTTTGTCAGATTGTTTAAGTTATTTTTCATTAAAATGAGGTCTGCTGTTTCTAAAGCAACATCTGTGCCTCCGCCCATTGCGACGCCAACATCTGCTGTGGCGAGTGCAGGTGCATCATTGATTCCATCTCCGACCATAATGATCGAATCACCTTGTTTTTTCAGTTGATTGACTTCGTGTACCTTTTCATCTGGAAGACATTCAGCGACAACGGTTTGGATGCCTGCTTCCTCTGCAATCGCTTCAGCTGTTTTTTGCTGATCCCCTGTGAGCATGACGGTTTGGATGCCTAAATCATTCAGCTCCTGAATCATTTTTTTAGCTTCAGGTCTGATTTGATCCTTCAAACCGAGACAGCCGACAACTTCTTGATTCTTTTGAACATAGACAACTGTATAGCCTTTGGATGAAAGAACATCACCATTCTCTTCAATGTCACGATCCATTGAAGCTTTTCCGGCAAAATCTTTCTTCCCAATCCGCCATGTGTCCTCATTTAATTGTGCTTCCACACCAAAACCTGATGTTTCTTCAATGGTTACGTGGGCTGCCCGCTCTGTATGATGCTCTTTTGCCATATCAGAAATGGCTTTAGCTAATGGATGGTTTGACTGACTTTCAATTTGATAGAGCGCTTGATAAAAGGTCGATTCATCCTGCCCTTTTGCCAAGACCACTTTTTCAACAGCTGGTTTTCCACTTGTAATCGTACCCGTTTTATCAAATGCAATCATCGTACTTGTGCCCAGTTTTTCTAAAAAGACACTTCCTTTTACAAGCATACCGTTTCTTGCACCGTTTGAGATGAGTGAAAGGGCTGCTGGCATAATTGAGGCAACAAGTGCACAAGGCGAGGCAACCACCATAAACACCATCGCACGATAAAACGTTTCACTCATGCTCCAGCCAAGTACAAAATGAGGCAGGAACATTAAAATCGCCACAGTGATGAGCACACCTTTTACATATGCACCTTCAAATTTTTCAATAAATGCTTGGCTTGGCGATACACTTTCTTGTGCAGATTCCACAAGCTTAATGATTTTATGAAAAAGTGTTTCTTCATTATGTTTTGTTACTTCTACTGTTAATGAACCATTTAAATTCACTGTTCCTGCAAACACATCTTCCCCTTGCCCTTTTTCCTGAGGCACCGATTCACCCGTTAAGGCAGATTCGTCTACACTTGTTCTTCCGCTCATGATCACACCATCTGCTGCAATTCGTTCGCCCGCTTTGATTAAAATACGGTCGCCTGGCGTAAGTGAAGAAGCAGCGATTTGGATGGTGGTGCCATCTTCTTCAATTAAAGTGGCTTCATCTGGAGCGATACTCATTAAGGCCGTTAAGTCTTTTTTACTTTTATTTGACGTATACGTTTCTAGCGCACCGCTGAGCGAAAAAATAAAAATTAAAATGGCGCCCTCTGCCCAGTAGCCAATGATCGCTGAGCCTATCGCAGCAAATATCATTAAAAGTTCTACATTTAATGTCTTGGATGAAATGGTTTCTTCAATTCCTTCCTTTGCCTTTGCAAAACCACCAATAACAAAAGCAAGAATGAAAAGAGGAATACTCCACATCGTTTCATCCTTTAGAAACCATCCAATCAAGATGAGAATCCCCGAAATGCCTGCTGCGATTAATTCTCCGTGCTGTGCCCATTTATGAAAGAGCGAGTTAGATCCCTTTTGATCTGTCGTTTGATAAAGTACTGTATTCTCATTCATGATTACTTTCTCCTCTCTAATTGATAATGATTTTCACATTATCAATCGTTGCCCGTTCCGTTTATCATCTATATTTTCTGCTATTTCAAGCTTTTTATAGGTCTGTAACTCATTATAACAGGTTCTGATCAATTTTCAATTAATAATTATTATAATTTCTTTTTGATAATAATTATCATTATTAGCACCCGACATTTCTTCCTCTTTCTGAGCACATTTTATTCATCTGAAAGGTAATTGAACACAAAAAAGAACCAACGGATCGACCATTGGTTCTTTACAGAAAGCTTGTGTTCTAAGAATTTGTCCACTCTTTGATTTGTTTTTTCGTCAGCGGACCTACATGGTTTTTGACCACTTCACCCTTTTCATTGATGAAAAAAGTCGTCGGGATCGTCATGATTTGGTATTTCTTCATCATTTCGCCGTGCTCATCGAGAACGATCGGAAATGTAAACTTTCTGTCTTTCACAAATTGGGCAACAGCATGCTTGCTTTGCTCAGCACCAAGTAAATTAACAGTCAGTATGTCTACATCACTTTGATTTTCTTTCACAATCTGTTCAAAGGCTGGAAGCTCCATTTTGCAGGACGGGCACCACGTTGTCCAAAAATGCAGAATGGTCCGCTTCCCTTTCACCGGGATCACCTGCGTTTCACCTGTTAATGTAGGAGCTTCTATCCTCGGCGCCATGACAGGCTCTTTTGCTTCAGCCTCTATGTTCATCAGAAATAAAAGAAGGGTCATCATGAGAAGACTGGCGGGTAGATATTTACGATTCATCAGCATCTTCCTTCCTGATTTTCCTATAGCTTGCCCGCTAGCTGCACATGACATTCAAGCTTTTTTCAATGTAAGAAACATGGAGACGCCGAGTTCCTTGCAAATCGTCGCATAATGCAAAGCCGTTAATAGCAGCATCCCCGTGTTCATTCCTAAGATAACACCCATCATATTTAAGGATTCGATGGATCCTAGAAAATACACCATAGAGAACGACACCACGTGCACCCATATATTATGTAGGAACACATCTTTAATGAGACCCATACCAATTAAGCACGCTTGAAACGGCATCACGAACAAGTGGCATAAGAAGTAAGGCCATAGCAGCTGCAAGTAGACGGCTGCTTGAGGTGAGTCAAAAAAGAGCTGCGTGAGCGGATAAGCGAAATAATACATGATCATCACCGCTGGCACCCCGTATCCAAACGTAATGAGAATCGCTTGTCTGACACGTTTTTTCACGAGATCATACTGCCCCAAGGCATAGGCTTCTGATACATTCGGAATCATCACAATCATAATGGAATGAGCGATAAACGCCGGAAAAAAACCGATCGACATCGCTACGCCAGCAAGCATTCCGTAATGATCAACAGCAAGCGTACCAGAAATGCCCGCTGCAACGAGGGCTCCTTTGATTAAAAACGGTTCAATCGCATTGGCAATGGCATGAAAGATACGCATACCTGTTGTCGGAATGGAGACTGCTAACAAACGTTTTCTGACGTCAATCCCCCTTAACTCAACCGATCTGACATTCACAGCATTTTTTGCCATGACGTATTGGGAATATAAATAGATAAAGACGACGAGATCACTTGCAACAATCACGCCAATCGCGATAAGCACAGCTGTTTCAATATCAAACGAATACCAATGAAAAAACAAAAACAAACAGATAAGCTGGATCGTTTTTTTCAGCATATTGGCTAGAGCAATTCTGCCCATTTGCTGCTTGCCCATAAAATAGCCGCGTGCAATGGAAGTAAATGCGATGATTGGAATGAGTGACAGAACCAAGCCCTTCATCAGCGGATGATACGATTGAAATACAGGAATGAAAGGCAGTACAATGGCTGCTATTGCCGTTGTGGTGCATGTCACCACAAGCGTCATTTTAAATGCATGGCGAAGCATACTTTTATGAAGCCGCTCATGCGATTCTGCAATGAATTTAGAAATGGAGACTGGCAGCTCTAAGCTGGCGATCACAAGCACAAGCATGATGATGGGAAGGATGCTCATATATAAACCCATTCCATGTTCTCCAAGCTCTCTCGCTAAAATCATATTGACTAAAAACTCGATACACTCAGCAATGAAAGCTGCGACAGATAGCAGAATGACCCCTTTTACAAATCGATTCATGTAGCCTCCCCTTGTCTAAAAGCAAATTCTTTTCACATTCTATGAGACAAGTCCTGAAAATATTTTAATAATTGAAGACAAAAAAACAGCGACTGATTGATCGCTGCTTTTCTTTACACTGCAAACACATGACGGCCAATGCGTTCTACAATTTTACGAGAACGAATCCAGTTATCTGTCGCCGTTTTTGGATTATAAAAATAAATCGCCTTTGTTGTTCTGTCATCTTCTTTGACAACCTGCTTCACAGCTTTTACGGAATCCTGGTCTGCCTTATCATTGATACTTCCATTTGATACGGGCTGGAAGGCATTTCGCTGATAAATCACGCCTCTGACACTGTCAGGAAAAGAGCGGTGTTCTACGCGGTTTAAGACGACGCTTGCTACCGCTTTTTTCCCGGCGTAAGATTCACCTTTTGCTTCGGCATGTACCAACCGAGAAAGCAAGTCCATTTCTTCATTAGAATAGTGTGATTGATTTCTTGAGCTTGCTGGCTTTGCCGTTTCCTTTTTCTTCGGCTTCGGTTTTGATGCCTTCTCCTCTGTTGACGTGCTTAGCATTTTCACTTTAGGCTGATGTTTCTCCTCTGAAAACGCTGGGATCACGGTATGCTTTTCATCTTGATCTATATATGAAAGCTGATGCTTTACAGGTGCTTGTTCAAGTTTCTGACTTAATGTGCCTTCTTGCTCTTGTATATTGTCCATCTTGATCGCTGAGATGAGCATAAGGATGGCAAAAAGAGCTGTATGAATTTTGATCATTCGCCTCATTCCTCCTTTAATCAATGTAGGCTGTAAGATACTTGTCCACTCTAACAAGAGCTTCTTCTATTTTCACGCACAAAGATTTTCATGCCTGTCCAAATTCCGTCATTAAATGGCATGTCCTAGTTGAAATACGCATGAACTGGTAATGTAAGCGTTTAATATAGTCTCTTTTTAGCCTATAATCATCCTTATGCTCCTGATTATGGGTTATTACATTTTCTTTTCATATGTATCAAGCTGGTTTGAAGTGTGACAAAAGAACCAAAATAAAAAGCTTTTTCTCATGAATGAGAAAAAGCTTTAGCTTCTTGCTTCTTTAAGATATTCAAAAATAACATCTCCACCATGCTTGGCGATTCCGCGAAAATGTTTAAAATCATCTTGATTGACCAATACAGAACGAAATGTTAAAAAATCATCCTTTTGAATGGTCACTTGTTTTTCAGTACCATTCCGTAATGATTCTAGTATTGTGTTGATGTGTTCTTCAGTCAAAAAAACCGCTCCTTTTCAGCCTTGATCAAATATTAAATATACCATTCGTTTTCAAAGCGTACAACGAAAACGAAAGAAAAACGTCTTTATCCTTTACATTGGTATGAAAATATTGCAAAATACTTTTTAATAGGGAATGAAATCTGTTTTTAAAGGAGAGGGATCGGTTGAAGATTGCAAAAATTGGGAATGTGATCGAATTTAGAAATGGTTTAACAGGTGTAGTTGAAAAAGTGAATGAAAACTCTGTTATTGTGGATGTCACCATTATGGACAACTATAGAGATTTAGAACTGGATTCACTAACAGTCGTTAATCATAAAAACTATAAAATCATCAAAGACTCCGTACATTAATTTGCAATCCTCAATTCAGACTACCGTTACATAAGGATATACACAGCAAAGCTGACTCGTGTGACAGCTCTGTTCTCTTTTGACCATCACATATGAAAAAGGCTGACAACCATATTAAGTGGCGTCAGTCTTTTTGCGCGTGAAAGGTTTGCATTTCCGCTTTTGTTTTGTACATATCAACTTCTTCAGGTGTTATCACGCCTTTATCAATTAAAAGGGCGATCACTCCAAGTAATGTGGAGGCACTCCATTTATATCGTTCTTTGTTTTGATGTTCAAGCATCTGAAGCTCTTCCCTTAATTCCATTAGCAGCTTCTCTGTTTTGTCTTCTTTGTTTGCCAACACAAACGCCTCCATTTTCATTCGCTCGTTTCAATTTTATCTTAAAGTAAATATATCAAGAATAAAAGCATGATTCACCTTTACAAACATACGTTCTGTCGTGTATACTATACATACGAGCTGGTAGCCCCCAGCCGTCCTAGCAAGTTCTATTCCTATTGGTATGAGAAGAGTGACATGACTCTTCTCTTTTTTTATGTGTCATCATGATCTATTCCATAAAAAAAGACATGTCATCCACATGTCTTTTCTTATTTATTAGCGATTATCAATCGTTTCTGGATACATATCGTGATTCATCATACGATACGATGCCATCTCTTCATACTTCGTCCCAGGTTTTCCATAGTTCGTATACGGATCAATTGAAATACCGCCTCTTGGTGTAAATTTGCCCCATACTTCGATATATCTTGGGTCCATTAATTCAATGAGGTCGTTCATGATAATATTCATACAATCCTCATGGAAGTCACCGTGATTACGGAAGCTGAACAAATATAATTTTAATGATTTACTTTCGACCATGATTTCATTTGGGATGTAGCTGATATACACGGTCGCAAAATCTGGCTGCCCTGTTTGCGGGCAAAGTGATGTGAATTCTGGGCAGTTGAATTTCACAAAATAATCTCTATTCGTATGTTTATTCGGGAACGTTTCAAGCACTTGTGGTGCATAGTCAAACAAGTAATTCGTCCCCTGGTTTCCTAGTAAAGTGACACCTTCTAATTCTTCTGGTTTTCTTGTCGTCATTTTGTCTCTTCCTTTCTATACGCCTCGTTTATTTCCCCACAATAGCGTGTGCAGCTGTGGTAGGACTCTCACACGATTCAAATCAGGATCTTGCGCTACTTGATCTACAAGCATTTCGTATTTCTTTAATAAGTGCGTTAATAAGTACGCATCATCAGCTGTTGTTGTATCATCATTTCCCACCTGCAAATAAAAGGGGAGTTCTGGGTATTTCGCATGAACATCCTTTGCATAGGCTAGATCAAGATCATCAAAGATCACGACCTTCAGGCTTGCATGATGCAACCTGTTTCCATTTTTCAATTCATCTATGATACGCGTTAGTTTCGTGAAATCGGTTTTCATATTAGAACTTGGTGGCTTTGGAGAAATGGTTAAATCATCTATCTTCAAAAACCAATCTTGATACATCGTTCCCTGCGTTTCAAGCGCCGTATCAATTCCTTCTTCATGCAATAAATCAATAAGTGATTCCATTTGTTTTAAAAGCGCAGGATTCCCACCTGAAATGGTGACATGAGAAAATGCCTTTCCACCTATTCTCTTCAGCTCTTTTACAATATCCTCTGCCTGAAGCCACTGAATATCATGCTTAGCTGATCCATCCCATGTAAAAGATGAATCACACCAGCTGCAAGAGTAGTCACAGCCAGCCGTTCTGACAAACATGGTTTTTTGGCCAATGACCATTCCTTCTCCTTGAATGGTTGGACCAAAGATTTCTAAGACAGGAATCGCTTTAGTCATTGAGCTCAACTCGTTTCGGACGGTAAATGCAGTAGCTTGTTGGTGTCTCTCTGACAAAAACTTGAACACATGTCGGCTTGTTCGCTAAAGTCGTTAAATATGCGGCCACTTTATCATACACAGTCTTTGCGACAACCTCAGTGGTTGGCATCGCGTATGGATCATTTGATGAGAATTCTTCATGATCATTGAGCAGTGTATGGTCGTACTGTCCATGAATGAGTTTTTTTAGCGTGCTAAAATTCACAAGGAAACCTGAATCATCTAGATGATCTCCTGCAATTGTAATGTTAATTGTATACGTATGACCATGTACGCGGCTACAAGCGCCAGCATCTTCTCTCGGGATAAAATGGGCTGCCGATACATTCATATCTTTATTTAATTCAAACGAAAATGGATGATTCGTCTGTGGATAGATTTGAGAAAGCATTTAGTTTGCCTCCTTCATGTCCATATACGTGTCATAGCCATTTTTCCGAAGCTTACATGCAGGACATTCCCCGCAGCCATCAGAAATGATGCCATTATAGCAAGTGAGCGTTTCATTTTTCACAAAATCTAGCGCATTCAGTTCATCAGCCAGCTTCCACGTTTCAGCTTTATTCAGCCACATGAGCGGCGTATGGATGACAAATGGTTTTTCCATTGCCAAATTCACGGTGACGTTACAAGATTTCACAAACTCATCTCGACAATCTGGGTAGCCGCTAAAGTCTGTCTCGCACACACCCGTGATAATATGACGTGCTCCAATTTGATACGCAAGAATGGATGCAAAGGATAAGAAAACTAAGTTTCTCCCCGGAACAAATGTGGAAGGCAGTTCTCCTTCTTTTTCTTCAATATCAATGTCATCTCTTGTTAAGGCATTTGGTGCAAGCTGATTTAAAAGAGACATATCTAATAGATGATTTTTCACACCTAGCTTGTCAGCAATTCTTTTGGCGACATCAATTTCTTCTTGATGACGCTGATTATAATGAAAGGTTACCGTTTCAACCTCTTTAAATTGTTGAAGTGCCCATAGTAAACATGTCGTACTGTCCTGTCCCCCGCTAAAGACAACGACCGCTTTTTCATTTTTCATTTTCCTTTTCCTCCTTTTGCAGACCCGTACCACCGCACAAAGCTGCATCTGAAAGGTTCATGAAAACCCCTATTTTTCTCAAAAGAAAAGACACCTTTACATGTGTATGAGGTGTCCCAGCCATAAAAAATAAAAAATGCCACATCCAAGGATACGGCAAGTCCTTAGTTTTTTATAGAGGGTTTTGCTAGAACCTCTCCCGTTTTCACGGATTTTTGTTCAATTTTCACAGAGGATAGTGTACCACATAATTGGTGTACAAGCTATCCCTTCTTTACTTATCACGTGATGCAGGCACTTTTTTCAGACAAAGAAAGAGGATAAAAAAGATACTGACATAGCCAAAAACAGGGTAAACCGTTGAAATGAGTGTGCCGTATCCAATTTTACTGATGACATAACAGCAAAGCAGAATAAAGGATATCGTATACATACTGTTCAATCGGATATACGCCCTCACTTGCCTTTCGAGACCGTATAAATTCCCTATAACAGATGTAAAGACTTCACCGAAGATCACGAATAAATAGACGAGATGAATGGAGTTTGCGACTTGATACACCACTTGGGCCATCGGAATATCATACGCTTCCAGCATTTCTAATGAAGAAAGGGATAAAAAGCAGGCGAGCAGAATGAGTGTCAGCATCAGACCCCCAAGCACCGCTCCTTTTTTTATCACGGCTTCGGATGTCATTTCGTTTGCGACCGGCACTAATACGGCTTGAGACAGCGCTAAATTAAATGCACCATATGAAATAGCAGACAACATCCATTCGCCCTCTCCCATTTGCAGCCCCAGAACGTGGCTTTCACCGCTACTAAACACAAATGAGTCTAGAAACACAATCAGCGAAAAGAAAATCAGCATTGGAACGACAAGTACATTGACACCAAATAACCCTTTTGAACCCTTAAAAAGGACAATGACACTTAAAATAATCGTTAAAAAAATACCATATTCTTTTGAGATGCCAAGTTGTTCTTCAAAAATAGCGCCTGCTCCAGAAATCATCACTGACGTAACACCTAGTAGTATAAAAAACATGACGATGTTAATATATCGACTCGCAGCAGCTCCAAATAAAAACCGATTCATATCTTGATAAGATTCCGCTTCAATTCGTTTGGAAATCAGCATCATTTTTGCGCCAAGGCCGGTAAAAATAACACCGCTAATCAAAATCCCGATCAATCCAATCCAGCCAAAACGAACAAAAAATTCTACGATTTCTTTCCCTGTCGCAAACCCAGCTCCAACCACTGTTCCTACATATACAAAGGCAAGCTGAAAAGCGGATTCATTTGAACGTTTCATATGACCCCTCCGCACCCATCACTTTCGATTGTCTCTTTTTTATCCTATGAGACAAGTTCCTTGAAAAGAAGGACAAACCATGTTTAAATGCAAAAAAGGATTTTTCATTCAGCTATGAGCAAAACAGTTGAAAGTCAAAATAGGTCAGAGTATACTATAGTCAAAGATGGTCAAACAACAGACCATTTTATTTAACATTCATTGGTCAAATAAAGTCAAACTTTATTTTAAGGAGGTCATGGCTTATGCGTTGTCAACATTGTCAAGTAAATGAAGCAACTATTCGCCTGAATATGCAAGTAAATTCGTCCCGTAGCCAAATGGTTTTATGTGAAGACTGCTATACCTCTTTGATGGAACAGTCAAAAATGAAAATGGGTCCTAACCTTTTCGGAGGCGGTTCATTCTTCTCTGAGCAAGCAGGACATGCGACGAGCCAAGAGCGGCCTAAACAAAAAGGCTTACTCGATGAGCTTGGCCGGAACTTAACGGATGGCGCACATGCTGGTTTAATCGATCCTGTCATTGGCCGTGATGAAGAAGTCACAAGAGTCATTGAGATTTTAAATAGAAGAAATAAAAACAATCCTGTCCTCATTGGTGAACCTGGTGTTGGTAAAACGGCCATAGCCGAAGGACTAGCACTAAAAATTGCAAATGGAGATGTACCAAATAAATTAAAGAACAAACAAGTTTATTTATTAGATGTCTCTTCACTTGTGGCAAACACAGGTGTACGTGGTCAATTTGAGGAACGGATGAAGCAATTAATCAAAGAATTGCAAAGCCGTAAAAATATCATCTTATTCGTTGATGAAATTCATCTTCTTGTAGGCGCAGGCTCTGCCGAAGGGTCAATGGATGCCGGAAACATTTTGAAACCAGCTCTAGCTCGAGGGGAACTGCAGCTAGTAGGTGCGACAACATTAAAAGAGTATCGTCAAATTGAAAAAGATGCTGCCCTTGAACGCAGGTTCCAGCCCGTCATGGTTGATGAGCCAACACAGGATGAAGCATTCGAGATATTAAAAGGCATTCAAGATAAGTATGAAGCCTATCATGGCGTCACCTATTCTGACGAAGCCATTAAAGCGTGTGTTCAATTATCTTCGCGGTATATTCAAGACCGCCACTTGCCGGATAAAGCCATTGATTTAATGGATGAAGCAGGTTCAAAAGCGAATCTCTCCATTGATGCAGCAAGTGAAGATGAATTAACAAACCGTCTTGCGCAAATTGCCGCTGAAAAACAAGCTGCTTTAAATGAAGAACGATATGAAAAAGCAGCGAAGCTTCGAGACGAAGAAGAAGCGATTGAAGCGAGATTGCAAAACAAAACAAATGACAAAGAACATGTCGTCACAGCTGAGGACATTCAGTCGATTGTAGAACAAAAAACAGGTATCCCTGTCGGCAAACTGCAAGCAGACGAACAAACAAAAATGAAAGAAATTGATGTGCGCTTAAAAGCCCGCGTCATTGGTCAGGAACATGCCGTTGAAAAAGTGGCGAAAGCCGTAAAAAGAAGCAGAGCCGGCTTAAAATCAAAACACAGACCAACTGGCTCCTTCCTTTTCGTTGGACCAACAGGCGTCGGGAAAACCGAATTGTCTAAAACATTAGCGGAAGAATTATTTGGCTCAAAAGAAGCGATCATTCGTTTAGATATGAGTGAGTACATGGAGAAACACTCCGTGTCCAAAATCATCGGTTCTCCTCCTGGTTACGTTGGACATGATGAAGCCGGCCAGCTCACGGAAAAGGTTCGCAGAAAACCATACAGCATCATTTTGCTCGATGAAATCGAAAAAGCGCACCCTGATGTCCAGCATATGTTCCTTCAAATCATGGAAGATGGCCGTCTAACAGACAGCCAAGGCAGAACCGTCAGCTTTAAAGACACAGTCATCATTATGACAAGTAACGCTGGCAGCACAGATAAAAAAGCAGTCAAAGTCGGATTCCAGTCTGAACAAGAAGAAGCCATCGAAGAACAATCATTGATTGATTCACTGAGCGCTTATTTCAAACCGGAATTCTTGAACCGTTTTGACAGCATCATTCAGTTTGATTCATTAGATAAAGACGATTTAGTCAAAATTGTGGATCTTCTGCTCAAAGATTTGTCAGAGCAGTTAAAAGAACAAAATCTAACTGTTCACGTCACAAACGAAGCGAAAGAAAAAATCGCTGAACTTGGTTATCATCCAGCATTTGGGGCTCGTCCGTTACGAAGAACGATTCAAGAGCATGTTGAGGATCAAATGACGGACATCTTGCTTGAAGAAGAACAACTTACTGGATTTACAGTCGATGTTGAACATGACGAAATTGTTGTGAAAAAGAGCTAAGTACATCCTAAGGAGGATCTTCAGCTCCATCATGTGGCAGTGTCTAAATTCCATCTGAGCGCCGACGCTCCCCCGCCTCTTTTCCTTTACGATAAAAGAAAAAGAGGTGGAGCACATGGATCACATGATCAATTGGAACTACGATTTGATCAAAATCATACATGAAGAAAAATTAAAAGAATTGCTCTTAGATGAAACAGCTCAAAAAAGATGAAGTTTCCAGATTGTTGACAAAGGGCTAAAATGAACTTTATTTTAGCCCTTTGTCTTCTTTTCAGCGTGATAGAAAACCTTTGCAGCCCTAGGAAGGACGAGTACTGGCGCGGAGCGAATGTCACATTCGTGAGCACCAGTACGCAGGACTGACAAAGAATGCGAGGGTTTGTCTACACGCTGAAAACTCCCTTTTATATGAGGGAGTTTTCTTTTTTTACGGCTTCTAGAAAGCGCTTTCGTCAAAATTTCTTCACATAAAATGTCTTAATTTTATATTCTGACTAAAACCCTTCTAGAAGACACCGATATTAACTATAGAAAAAGATAGTTAAAGGATTTGGTGAGATAATGGACAAAACATCGTTAATTGGTATTATTTTAGCATTTATTGCACTGAGTGTCGGTATGGTTTTGAAAGGTGTGAGTCTAACCGCTCTTATCAACCCGGCGGCTATATTGATCATTGTGGTTGGGACAATTTCAGCTGTTGTCATTGCCTTCCCATCTAGTGAAATTAAAAAAACACCAAAATTATTCGGCAAAATTTTCAAAGATAGCAAGCTTCCAACGATACAAGAAATGATTCCTCTATTTTCAAACTGGGCACAAATTGCTCGTCGTGAAGGTCTTTTGGCATTAGAGGCAAATCTTGAGGAAGTCGATGACGATTTTCTAAAGAACGGCTTAAGCATGGCAGTTGACGGTCAAAGTGCTGAATTTATTCGCGACGTCTTAACAGAAGAAGTTGATGCCATGTCGGAGAGACATCAGTCAGGCGCATTAATCTTTACACAAGCTGGTACATACGCTCCGACTCTAGGGGTACTTGGTGCCGTTGTCGGACTTATTGCCGCACTTGCAAACATGGGAGACATTGAAGCACTTGGACATGCGATTAGTGCTGCCTTCGTCGCCACACTGCTAGGGATTTTTACAGGGTATGTGTTGTGGCATCCATTTGCCAACAAGCTGAAGCGTAAATCAAAAGAAGAAGTAAAGCTTCGTCTCATTATGATTGAAGGGATTCTTTCTGTCCTTGAAGGCCAGTCTCCAAAGGTCATTGAGCAAAAACTTCTGATGTACTTACCAGCAAAAGAACGTGCAAATCTTGTCATTGAAGAAGGAGAAAAACAGAATGGCTAGGAAACGTAAAAAACATGATCATGAAGACCATGTAGATGAGTCTTGGCTGATCCCTTACGCCGATCTTCTTACGCTTCTTCTCGCCCTCTTCATTGTGCTGTTTGCATCTAGCTCCATTGATGCGGCAAAATATGAACAGATGGCTAAATCGTTTAATGTTGTCTTTACTGGCGGCACTGGCGTAATGGACCAATCGAGCATGCAGAGCACCGAAGAAACAGAAAACAGTAATCAAACCAAAAAATCAGCAGAAGATGAAGAAGAAGAAGCAAAAGCGAAAGCTCGTGATCAAGCGGTATTAACAAAGGTTAAAAAGCAAGTAGATTCATTCATTGCGGATAAAAAACTTGGTTCGAAGCTTGAAACAAAGCTGACGGATGAAGGTCTGCTTATTACAATTGAAGACAGCATCTTCTTTGATTCTGGGCGAGCGGTGATCCGCTCGCAGGATGTTCCGTTAGCCAAAGAAATATCAAAGCTGCTCGTCATTAACCCTGCTCGTGATATCGTTATTAGCGGACATACAGATAACGTTCCGATTCGGAATTCTGAATTTGAATCCAACTGGTATTTAAGCGCCATTCGTGCGGTCAACTTTTTAAATATTCTCCTTGAAAACAGCAACCTAGACCAAGAGAACTTTAGCACAAAAGGTTACGGTGAATTTAAACCGATTGCCTCTAACGATACCGCAGAAGGCAGAAGTAAAAACAGACGCGTCGAAGTTCTTATTTTGCCAATTGAGAAAAAAGCAAAATAAATAGGAAGCCAGCAGCTTCCTTTCAGATCATGACAAAGGGCTAAAATGATGTTTATTTTAGTCCTTTGTCTTTCTTATGAGCGCGATTGAAAGCGCTTGTCGTTTATCGGTGCGCAGGACTGACACCATATGCGAGGATTAGTCTACATACTAAAAAGGAAGCCAGCGGCTTCCTTTTTTATGTGTTTATTCTTTATGATCATATAAATGCTTGGCACGCAGTCCTACATGTTTGAGCATATCGATGCAGGCATCCTTTTCCTCTTCACTAAGCACACTGATCATCTCGTGAATCTCTTTTGCATGATCTGGGAAGATGTCATCAAGTAAAGCTCTTCCCTGCTCCGTAATATGTGCAAATGTCACCCTGCGGTCTTCTGCACAAGCTTTCCGGCTAAGGAGTTCTTTTTTCTCCAATTTATCAACCACATACGTGATGCTTCCGCTTGCGAGTAAGATCTTATCACCTATTTGCTGAAGCGGCTGATCACCTTTATGATACAGCAATTCTAATACAGCAAATTCAGTCGGATTCAGACCGTGCTTCACAATATGTTTGTTCATGTGGTGGTTAATGGAGCGATAGGCACGTGATAGTACAATAAATAATTTCAAAGATTTCTCAACATTATGATTTTCCATTTTTTATCATCCTTTATGAAATGCAACCCACTAATGTGACATTAATAAACAATAAGTAAAATGTCAACATGTTGAACCATTTTTAGCATGAAAAAGAGACCAGAACGAATCACCTAATTTTTTAAAAATCTCACAAGTCATCGTAATAAAGATAGGTTCAATGCTATAATAAGTCTATTAGGTAATACGTTGGAGCGATGAATCATGAGTATACTGAAAGGGTTTTGGAAGAAGATCAAGCTTTACCTTATTTTGGTCGTGATTCCAACCCTCATCATTAGTTATTTTATCTATGAAAAAGAAACTGAGAAAATTGATGTAAAAAACAAACAAACCGCTACACTTATGTTAAATATTCACAAAAACCAAATGAATTATTTAATCAGTGAAACAGAAGCAAGATTAACTTCCCTTGCCATGGGATTTGACCAGCCGCTTGAAACGAAAAGAGTACAAAACATCCTAGAGAAAATCTATAAACAAGAACCTCGTTTTTCAGGCCTGTATCTCCTAGACCAAAAAGGAAATGTCACAGCCAGCACCACACCATTAAAGGAAAAAATCAACCTGTCATTTAGAGATTACTTTAAACGTATTCAAGTCACAAAACAGACCGTCATCACAGATAACTATGTGAGCCGCATTACTAAGCAGCGGATTCTCTCCATTTGTGTCCCTGTTTTGAATGAAAACGACGAAGTCACGGATGTGCTAGTCGCTGCGATTCAAATTGATTATTTAAGAAATATTATGAATGTATTAAACCCAGAGCTTCATTTTAAGATGCTGAATCAAAATGGAGACGTCGTGTTTACAAGTGGTCCACAGCCAGTATCTGAAAGTGATAGCACTGTGTCTACATATTTAGATGAAAATAGCTGGAAGCTGGAGGTTTTTCCGCAGCGTGCGACAACAAGTGAAGTACTGTCTGTGATGCTGTTTCCTTTATCCAGTGCATTTATTCTCTTAAATATCTTATTCACACTCGTCCAATATATCATTTTAAGACGACAAACCCTGCAGGAACGCCACCAAAATGAAGCACAAAAACTTGAACTCATTGGAACACTCGCGGCAAGTACAGCGCATGAAATTCGCAATCCATTAACAGGCATTAGCGGGTTTATTCAACTTTTGCAAAAGAAGTATCGTTCAGAAGAGGATCAGCTTTATTTTTCTGTCATTGAGGAAGAAATTAAACGGATTAACCAAATCGTCAGTGAGTTTCTTGTGCTTGGAAAACCAACGGCTGAAAAGTGGCAAAATAATTCTGTGAAAGAAATTGTGAGCGAGATTATGCCAATTGTATTTTCTGAGGCGAACCTTTATAATGTCGAGGTTGATTTGCAAATCAATACCATTCAAGATGTTGGCGTGTATTGCACGAAGGATCACATTAAACAAGTGGTATTGAATGTAGCGAAAAACTCGTTAGAAGCGATGCCAAATGGCGGTCATTTGAAGATTGTCATTGAGGCTGAAAAAGAACAGGTCATCATAAAAGTGAAAGATACAGGTGAAGGTATACCAGAAGAGATGCTGAAACATATCTTCCTCCCTTTTATTACGTCGAAGGAAAAAGGAACAGGTCTTGGGCTTGTTGTGTGTAAACGAATCATTTCGATGTATGGGGGGACAATCGATATCGAGAGCGAAGTGAATAAAGGAACAACCGTGATCATCATGCTCCCTTCTGCACACTAATAGCTGAAGCATTCATCCGGTTTTGCTAATGGCAAGACCGGTTTTTTGATGTCAATAAGAAGGACGATTGACAGAAAGGAGACTCATTTGTGATACAAGATCATGAAAGGAAGCAACAGATTGTTGTTCATGAAAAAGAAGATACTGATACTCATTCATCAGGTTGTCCAGTTCTTGACTATATTTAATTGTCGTCTCACCTGTATAGCCTTCTACTTGAGCAGCTTCTACCATTTGTCTTCTCTTTTCATCAATTGACATTAATAGCTGTTCTTTCCGTACATAAATATTCATGATCTCAGCTCCCGCTATGAATTCGTCTGTCTACGCTCTAAATGATCCGACACCAAAATTATACTTTATTTGTAAATTAAATTAAATATGCTTATTTTATTTAATTTTTTACAGCCTAAAGACCTTTTACCCAATGAATTCTGGGGGTAAACTTCAAAATTGGACAGGACTGACACATTGATTAAACAGAATTTTATCCTATGCAGAAGACCAAAATCAACTATTTTCTCTCTCATTTTATGTCTATTTTCCTAAAAAAAAGCTGATCTTCCGCCTCATGCGAAATGATCAGCTCCCACTATTAAACCGTTTCTTCTTCGTAAATTGGCACCCAGCCCTCAGTTGTGACAAATATGCGAACTGCGACGACTTGACGATCTTCTTGAAGTGTAAAGTAGTGACGAATATTCGGGGGCACAGAAATTAAATCTCCTGGATTCAGTCTCACATCAAAAAAGACACCATCTTTGCCTTGAATGGCAAAAATTCCATGACCGCTCACGATAAATCTGACTTCATCATCCGTATGATGATGCTCACGTTTAAAGTTTTGAAGCAGTTCATCCAGGTTAGGGGTCGCATCTGATAATGAAATCACATCCTGCGCTTTGTATCCTCTTCGCTCGGAAATACTCTTTATTTCCTCTTGAAACACAGTTAAAATTTCTTCCTTTTCATCATCTGTTAAATCGTACTTTTCTGATAACTGTTTTGGTAGTTTTTCAATATCCCAATGTTCATAAATGACCCCTTGCTGTTCTAAATACGCCCGGACCTCTTGTTCGTTCTCAAGTAACGTGTTTTCTTCATTATGAATGTAAATGGTCGCCATGTGTTTTTCCTCCTTTTTATTTAACAAGCTGCTTTTGATAAAGCGCTACTTTCAAATGATAGGTAAATAAAAATTCATAAGCCTCTAAGACTCGTTTGGCTTCAAATGCGGTTTTCCCCCAAACGGTGATGCCATGATTACGAATGAGTACAGCACCAGCATCGTCCGTCAGGTGCACTGCAAATTGCTCTGCAAGGTGCGGAATATGAGCTGGGTTTTCAATAATAGGAACAGTGACTTCTGCATCCTCTTCCCAATAACCAAGCGCTTTAATAATTTCGTTGCCTTTAAAACGAACTTCTCCTTTATCGCCATACAGCTCAGAAATGACATTGTTATCGATCGTGTGGACGTGAAGACAACATCCTGCTTTCGTCCGCTCATAAACGTATGTGTGAAGCAGTGTTTCAGCTGATGGCCTGAGCGGCTCATTCGGATGAACCGGCTGACCTGCTGCATCAACAAGAACAAAATCTTCATCGGTTTCTTTTCGTTTATCTTTGCCGCTTGCCGTCACCAAAAACGTGATGGGATCATCCGACACTTTTATCGATAAATTGCCGCTCGTTCCGTAAAACCAGTCTCTTTGTGCCAATTCACGTTTGACGTCTGCTAGTTCCTTCCAGCGTTTACTCTTCTCGTCTGCCATTCCTTCACTTCCTTTATTTGATCAAATTGCGCTTTTAGATCAACAAATGTTTCATACTCTTTATGTACGAGCCCTAGCTCTTTACATTCGTTCAGTAAATAATCACGTGCAAACGTGAGATCCGCATGTTTCGCTGCCTCAATATCAGTCACTGAATCACCAATCATGATAATAAAATCATCTTCCTGCGTCAGCTCTCGAATAATGGAAGGCTTGCAGCAGCCACAGCCATTTTGGCATTCTGAATCACAGGCATGCGGCCATTCAATTTGAATATGGTCTTCTTTAAATGATGCATGGTTACAATAAATATTCTCTTGTTCGACAATCCCTTCCAGGATGGGATAGACAAAAAAGTCCATACCGCCGCTGAGTACATAGAAAGGAATATCTGCTTTTTTGACATCATCGACAAACTGTTCAAATCCTTCACGAATCTCTGTATCCTCTAAAATAAATGACCGAATGGCTTCTTTCTGATCACTCGTCAGTAACTGAAACATCTGTCCGACGCCTTCTTGGATCGTGATCTCTTTTGCTAGAACACCATCCTTCCAATTCGTCCATTCTTTTGGAGCAAACTGCTTCATGATGCGAATGATATTATCATTTTTCGTAATCGTGCCATCAAAATCACAACATACAATTGGTTTTTTCATTTATTCTGCTACCCTTCCCCAAAGATCAAGTGCTGCTTGTAAGTCTTGACAAGTTGATGCTTTTTCTTCGATAGACTCTTTTTTGACCACCGCATCAATGATTGAACGAAAGGCTTTCCCTCCTCCGATTGCTCCCCGCGGATGTCCGTGAATTCCCCCGCCTGCATTAATGACATGATCAAGTTCAAAATCTTTGATTAAGATCGGCACCATTCCCGGGTGAATGCCTGCTGAAGGAACAGGAAATGTTTGTTGAACTGTATCCTCTTTCACACATGCTTCGAAAATGCCCATGGCATCTTTTTTCTGAAGGGCGACTGATCCATAAGGAGAGGGAAAAAGACTTAAATCAGCGCCAGCATATCGATTTAATTTGCCTAAAAGAAGGGAATGCGAGAATCCATAGTCTGGAGAGGATGTCATTGCACCGCTCACTGCCGGATGTGCCATGATCGGCAATGGGATCTCTGGATCTTCAGCCAAGCTTTGCATGACATCAAGTCCATAGGCAAAAACGTTGAATAATAGCGCATCAGCCCCGAGTTCGGCTGCCTTTCTTGCTCGATCTTTCAAATCAAAAGTTTTACCAGTTAAATTAACAGCATAAAGCGTGCGATGTCCTGTCTCTTCATATGTTTCTTTTAATATCTTTTTTCCTTCCTTGATTCGATCTTCAAAAGGGGCTAATGGGCTTTCAAATAAAATCTCATCATCTTTGATGAAGTCTACTCCACCTAAAGCCTGTAAGCGGAGCTGTTCTTTTAAATCCTCGATATCACGGCCGATCACGCCTTTAAATATACTCATCAATAGCGGCCGATCAAACACGCCTACTTTCTTTCGTATCCCCTCAATGCCAAATACCGGTCCTGGAAGACAGCGTTTAAACCTTTCCGAAAATTCGATATCGACGAGCTTTACTTTCCCATCCAGTGAAAGCTTTCCAAAAATCGTCGTCAACACCGCTGGTATATCAGCTGAAAAGTTCGCCTCAGGATAAGCAATGGTCACCTCTGATTGATACAGACCACCATTTGCGGGAGACTGTTCTTTTACGCTCACCACACGGCCTTTATGTTTTTTCAGCTGCTCCTTTTTGAGCTGCGGCAAGTCCGTCCATGACCCGACCGTTAACCCAAGTGCGATCTGCTCTGCTTTTCGGTCTATTTGTTCATCCTCTCGATGTGTTAGTACGTATGTTGCCAGTAGTTCACTCACTAGGAATCCCCTTTCGATTGCGTCCAGTATATGGTCAATAAAAAAACCTCTTTAAGTGCTTGATCAGCGCGTTAAAGAGGTTTCGTCTCATTCATCCGAATCTTATCTCTCAGCGCTTGCTGCAAGAATTAGCACCGTGCTTCATGGAAGTCGGTTGCCGGGCTTCATTGGGCTAGTCCCTCTGCCTACTCTTGATAAGAATATTCAATTTTCTTAAATATTGCCTGAATTATCGCACCATTTTTTTACGTTGTCAATGGCTTTTTTTCAAATAACTGCAAGGCAGCGATACGATCAGCGGCTTCCTTTAGCCGCTCCTCACTTGTTAAAAGACCGACTCTGACGTAGCCTTCACCGTGAGCACCAAAGCCATTCCCCGGTGCCACAACAACATGTGCTTTTTCTAATAATACATCAGAAAAAGTTTCCGATGTATACCCTTCAGGCACCTTTAACCAAGCAAAAAACGAGCCCTTTGGCGCACTGACGTCCCAGCCAATCTCTTTACATGCAGCAATCCAAGTGTTTCGTCTTTTTTCGTACCGATCATTTTGTACTTGGACGCACGTTTGATCGCTTAAAAGTGCTTCTGCTGCTGCATCTTGAGTTGCTTTAAACAGTGACACAAACAGGTGATCCTGATAAAGCTCAATGGCTTCGATAACAGAGGCATTCCCTGCTGCAAAACCGACTCTCCAGCCAGCCATATTATACGTTTTGGACAATGTATAGATTTCAATACCCGTCTCTTTTGCTCCGTCTATTTGCAGGAAACTAAGGGGTTTTTCGCCGTCAAACCCTATGCCGCCATATGCAAAATCATGGACAACACACATCTTATTTTCACTCGCAAACGCAACAGTATCTTCAAAAAATGTCCGGGTTGCAGTCGCACCAGTCGGATTATTTGGGTAATTTAAGTACATCAATTTTGCTTGATTCTTATCTTCCTCAGACAGTTGGTGGTAGTCAGGCAAAAAGTCATTTTGTTCAAGAAGAGGCATTGTGACCATATGAGCTCCGGCAAGCACAGCGCCTGACCAGTAATCAGGATATCCTGGGTCTGGAACAAACAGCGTATCACCTGGATTCAGTAGGCATTGCGGTAATTCGACTAGTCCCGCTTTTCCTCCAAATAAGATGGCAATCTCTGTCTTTGGGTCAAGCGTGACGCCATATTCTCTTTCATAAAAAGCAGCTGCAGCTTTTTTTAGTTTCGCTGTCCCGCGGAATGAGGAGTATTGATGATTTTCAGGTTTTGCTACCGCTTCCTGCATCGCTTTCACAATATGTGGAGGAGTGGGCTGATCAGGATTTCCTTGACCTAAATTAATCACATCTGCCCCTTCCTGCATTTTCTTCTGCACTTTTTGAACAAGCGACGCAAAAAATTGTTTCGGTAAATGTTTCAATACATCTGATTGCTGGAATTCCATTTTTTCACCTTCTATTCAAGTTACGTGACAATACAATCACTGTAATGGATTGTTTTATGAATTGTAAAGCAATTTTGAAAAAAGATTGACATGTGAACTGCCGCTCTGATAATATCTAGAATTAAGAAATGCAAGCAGACATGAAACAATTACATATTGATTTCTCTTATCGAGAGTTGGGCGAGGGATTTGGCCTTTTGACCCCAACAGCAACCGACCGTTAATACCACTGTGAAGTGGGGCGCAGCAAGAACAGCGCCAAGACAATTCATTGTCTTATAGGGCACGGTGCTAATTCCATCAGACGTATGTGCTGAGAGATAAGAGAGGCTTCGAGCATACACGCCATCAAGCCTCTTTCTCTCAGGAGAAAGAGGCTTTTTTATATGATTTGGAGGGGAAGCAATTGGTTACACTTACGGCATCATATGAAGAATTAACAGAAAGTTCGGCAGTTGCACTTGCCATTAGACTTGGATTGATTCAGGAGAGCAGTCATTTAACATGCACTGAAATCGGTGACGGAAATTTAAATTACGTCTTTCATATTTATGATCACAAACAAGCAAAAGGACTGATTATCAAGCAGGCCCTTCCTTACGCAAAAGTCGTTGGAGAAAGCTGGCCGCTGACATTAGACCGTGCAAGAATTGAAAGTGCAGCACTCATCAAGCAATCAGAGTATGCACCACATCTCGTACCAACCGTCTATTATTCGGATACAGCTCTTGCAGTGACGGCAATGGAGGATCTATCACACCTTGAAATCGTCAGAAAAGGGCTAATTGCCGGAAAACATTATCCGTATTTATCAGATCATGTCGGAGAATTTTTAGGCAAAACACTATTTTACACGTCTGACTTTGCCACAAATCCTAAAATCAAAAAACAATTCGTGAAGCAGTTTACGAACCCTGATCTTTGTGACATTACAGAAAAACTCGTCTTCACAGATCCTTTCTTTGACAGCGAAACGAATGACTTCGAAGAGGAATTAAGAGAAGAGGCACAAGCACTATGGGCTGATCTTGAACTGCAAGCAAAAGCAGCCGAATTGAAACGGATCTTCTTAACCTCTGCTGAAACACTGGTACATGGAGATCTTCATACAGGCAGTATTTTTGCAAACGAAACGGAAACGAAAATCATTGATCCAGAGTTCGCTTTTTACGGTCCTTTCGGATTCGATATCGGTCACTTTATTGCCAATCTGTTCATAAATGCTTTATCTCATGAGAATGAGCAGGATCAGCAGCACCTTTTTGATCATGTCGTCAATGTTTGGGCAACATTCAAAGAAGTGTTCACAAAAGCATGGAAAGAAGACAGTATTGAAGCGTTTAGTGTATCGGACAGCTTTTTAGAAACAACGTTTGACCGTATTTTAAAAGAAGCCACCGGCTTTGCTGGCTGTGAGCTTGTTCGCCGAACCATCGGTCTTGCGCATGCGGCTGATCTCGATGCGATTCCATCACATTCTAGAAGGCTTCAGCAGAAAAAAGCAGCACTTACACTAGGAAAAACATTCATCAAACAATATCAAGCAGTGGAAACAGCGTCTGACCTCGTCGCATTATTCCAGCAAACTGTAAAGGAGTGACGAGTTTTGTCTAAAGAATTTGAAGTTCCCCGTTCCGTCGAATGGGAAGAAAACCGTATCAACATTTTGAATCAGCAAAAATTACCCGCTGAAACCGTATTTGAGCATTTATATACAAAAGAAGATGTGTATGAGGCCATTGTGACGCTAAAAGTGCGCGGAGCACCTGCTATTGGCATTACAGCGGCTTTTGGGCTCGCACTCAGTGCACAAGAGATTGATACAGAAGACATTGATCTCTTTAAGCGAGAAGTCGCTCGCCTGAAAGAATATTTAAACAGTGCTCGTCCAACCGCTGTGAATCTTGCCTGGGCATTAGACCGGCTTTATCAGCGCACTCAGCGTGCTGCTTCGGTGAATGCAGCCAAAACTGATCTTGTCCATGAAGCCATTCAAATTCAAATCGAAGATGAAGAAACATGCCGGCAAATCGGTCAAAATGCTCTTCAGCTCTTTAAATCTGGTGATCGAATTATGACCATTTGCAACGCTGGCTCCATTGCCACAAGCCGGTACGGAACAGCGCTTGCACCCTTTTATTTAGCGAAAAAGAAAAACCTCGATCTTCACATTTACGCATGTGAAACACGTCCTGTCCTTCAAGGCGCTCGTCTGACGACATGGGAATTGATGCAGGGCGGCGTAGATGTCACGCTTATCACGGATAATATGGCAGCCCATACGATGAAAGAAAAACAAATTTCTGCCGTTATTGTTGGTGCAGATCGAATCGCTAGAAACGGTGATACAGCAAATAAAATTGGAACGTTAAGTCTGGCTATTTTAGCTAAACACTTTCAAATTCCATTTTTTGTGGCTGCGCCTCTTTCGACCTTTGATGTGTCAACTAAAGATGGATCAGATATTCCGATTGAAGAACGCGACCCGCAGGAAGTAAAGGAATTAAACGGCATCCAAATTGCGCCTCCTGACGTGCAGGTATTTAACCCTGCCTTTGATGTCACTCCTCATCACCTCATTTCCGGAATCATTACAGAAAAAGGCATTATCACTTCCAACTATACAGAAGAGATTGATGCACTATTCACCGAAAGCGTGTCACTTTAATCAAACAAAAGCACGGGGTTCTTATCATTTAAGAGCACCGTGCTTTTTTGTTTCGTTCGTTTTTGCTAATATTTCTTTTTTCTGTTCTTCTGTCAACACGTTCATTTTGACACATAGTGATGTGACGGCGTACATTTTATTTTTTTTGCCCCATAACATGTTAGCAGCCTCCTTTTTCCCTAGACCAACTTTTTTAGCTTAATAAAAGGATATGTCGCTCACTAAACATTTGGAACAGGTCAATTCATTTATTTTTGAACAAATGGGATGCCTTCTAATTCTAACAAGATCGCTTTCATCCCTGTCTTCGTCCCTGCATAACCAGTCAGAGTCATGTCTTTTCCAATGACCCGGTGACACGGGATAAAAATAGGCAATGCATTGCGTCTATTAGCCTGTCCAATGGCTCTGACAGCCTTTGGATTGCCGATCGCTTCTGCAATATCAGCATAGCTTTTTGATTCACCATACGGAATAGTAGAAAGTGCCTCCCACACTTGCTCTTGAAACGGAGAACCTGCTTGCTTGAGCGGGAGATCGAACACTTTCCGATCGCCCTTAAAATATTCATCCAGCTGTTTTTTCGCTTCTTTTAATACAGGCGTGTCTTCTTGTTTAAAACGGTCTCTCTGCTCTTTGACCAAAAACGATTCATCATCAAACTTCACTTCAATGATGGCACCATCTTTCTCTAGTATGTATAATGCCCCGATTGGTGCGGTATAGACTGTATAATACACATTAAAGCTCCCCTTCTTGTTTCTGCTGCCGGAGTGGAAGCGTGAGATGGAACACTGTTCCGACCCCTTCTTCACTCTCTACTTCAATGGTTCCTTGATGCTCTTCAATAATTTTATAACTAACCATTAACCCAAGTCCAGTGCCTCTTTCTTTTGTTGTATAAAATGGTTCTCCGAGACGCTTTAGTTTATCCTCTGTCATGCCGCAGCCTTCATCACGAAGAGAAATCACAATGTGCTCCTCCCCCTTCCTTTGAATGCTCACGTATACATTTCCTTTCTGAGGCATTACTTCAATCGCATTTTTCAAAATGTTAATAAAAACTTGCTTCAATTGATTTTGTTCACAGTAGATGAGCGGAATATCATCCAGCACATCTAAATGCATTTGTACATTGCCAAGATTGGCCTGTGCGTGAAGAAGGTCCATAGTGTCTTTGACAATTTGCACGACATTTTTTTCTTCATAGATGATGGCCTGCGGTTTCGCTAAAATCAAAAATTCTGTAATGATGGATTCGATTCTTTTTAGCTCTGATGTGATGACATTAAAATAGAGCGAATACTCCCCTTCAATGTTTCCTTTGAGCAGCTGAATGAAGCCTTTTAAAGCCGTCATTGGATTTCTAATTTCATGGGCAATTCCAGCAGCAAGCTCTCCGACAACATGAAGCGTATCCGATTTTCTTACCCGCTCCTCTAATTCCTTGCGTTCAGTCACATCTCTAAAGATGGCCAAATTCATGTTATGAATAATATTTCGTTTAAAAGAAAACTCCAAAATACGTTGATCTGGATGGTTCAGCACAAATGGAACTTCATTGTCCATCTCATCTAATGACATCGCCTGAGCTGGCTGCGCCAAATTTTCAATTTGATATGGCGCAAGGATATGAAAAAGATTCATTTCCGTTAAGTGATCATCTTTGAGGCCAAGCAGTTCACTTGCGGATGGATTCACATCAATAATCCGGTATTGATTATCGAAAAGAACAATGCCATCCATAGAGCCATTAAATACTTTACGGAATTTGAGCTCACTTTCTCGCAGCTCCTCTTCCATTCGCTTTCTGTCACTGACATTCCGTAGAATGGTTAAGTGCTGTCCTTCTAATACCGCATGCTTAGAGGTGAACTCAAGCTCTTTGAATTGGCCATTCGCCATTCTAAAGAGAAGTTCTTCTCTGATTTCAAGATTCCTGATATACCGTCTTCTTGTCGGCCGGTATCTGCGATCAGATTTGACTAGAAAATCCATGAGTTTCTTGCCAATCAGCTGATGCATCGGTAATTCAAAAATTCGGCAGGCTGATTCATTTGCCCTGACAATTTCTCCATCATCCGCCCAAATGATGATGGCATCCATCGCATTTTCGAATATTTCTCTAAAACGTTCTTCACTTTTTAGCAGCTTTTCTTCCATTAATCTTTTTTCTGTAATATCACGCATGATGGACATGTAAAAACCGCTCATCACATTGGATGTGATGGTCAGTTCGAATAATTTGTGCTGCCCAGATTGAAGGGTAACAGGAAGTTCTCCCTTTGCTTTCCCTGTTTCTTTCAATGAAGTTAAGAGCTGCTGGAGCGCTGGAAGGTTTTCTTCTTCAACAAATTCATTTAAGTAGCGGTCTGTTAAATCTGTTTTTTGAAGTTCAAAGCTCTGGCAAAAAGAGTGATTGGCGTCAATCATACAACCATCCTGATCAAAAATGACCATACCGTCAATCGCTCGATCAAATAAATCTTTAAACAGCTGCTCATTCATCGAACGTTCTCGCTCTAATATTTTCTTTGAAGAAATATCACGCATGACGACAATATATTGTTGATTCACCACGTCGTGCTCCGCCACAAATTCAATATATTTTGTCTCTCCATTTTCAAGTTGAATGGAGATCTCTCTTTTTAACGTTCCTTTTCGAAAAAAAATCTCAAGCGAGCAGTCAATTTTGTTTTTCGGGATGCCGTATAGGAAATCTAGAACGGATTTATTGAGGAGGTCTTCTTTCGGTGTTTGCACAAGCCTGCATGTCGCTTCATTGGCTTGGATAATGTTGAGGTGCTGATCAAATATAAAAATCGCATCTAACGTCTTATTTAACAGCATTTTGTGCTGTATCAATTCATTTCGCAAATATTCGTTCTCTTTTTCTAATTTTCTGATATTTTTCGCACCATCGAGCGTTTCAGTCATTCTCTTACACTCCTTTTCCAGCCTCATTCCTCTACAATATTTCTACAAGATTTTCATTGTTCCTTCATTCGACTCATAAAAAAAGAGAACTTTTTACACGAGGCTTGCTTCATTTGTTTCATTTGGATGACACGATTGTATAACGATTCTCTTTTCTTACGCTTCTTTTACAACCGTTCTACAATTTCACATCAAATAGCGAAATGAGCCAATTTGTATTTTAAAATGGGGCAAATGAGGGAACAGTGCACTTAGAACGTTTATGTTCGAAAAGAAGCAGGAAAGGTGATGTTATGACGTCAACGAGAGACAGTTATTTTGATAATGCAAAATTTCTTCTGATTTTTCTAGTTGTTTTTGGTCATTTGTTACGGTCATTCATACATGATAATGACTGGATACTCTACTTATATAAATTTATTTATACATTCCATATGCCCGCTTTTATATTGGTGTCTGGCTTCTTTGCCAAAGGTTTTAGAAAACCAGGTTTTATGAAAAAAGTCGCAGTTAAGCTGATCATCCCATATTTGATTTTTCAGGTCATCTATTCTGTGTATTATTATTTTTTACAGGATCAAAGCATCTCTAACTTAAATCCGATTGATCCACAATGGTCTTTATGGTTTTTAATCAGTTTATTCTTTTGGAACTTACTACTCATTCCTTTTTCAAAACTGCCATTCCACTGGGCAATGATTGTCAGTTTATCGATGGCGTTACTTGTCGGTTACGTGGACAGCATTAGCGATACGCTCAGCCTATCTCGTACGTTTGTCTTTTTGCCGATGTTTTTAGCTGGCTTTTATTTAAAAAAGCAGCACTTTGAATTTATCCGAACAAGCAAAGGGAAACTGACTGCACTTCTTGTACTGTTGGCCGTGTTCATGTTTTGCTATTTTTATGAATTCGATTATTCCTTTTTATTTGGGTCACAGTCTTACGCTTCTCTTGGAGATGAAGGACTCATTGCAGCTATGAAACGAATGGCATGGTATTTACTTGCATTTGCTGCTACCTTTAGTTTCTTTGCATTAGTCCCAACCCGCCGGTTCTTCTTTACCAAATGGGGCACAAGAACGCTTTATGTCTATTTACTTCATGGCTTTGTGATTAAGCTTTTAAGAACGACTTGGTTTGATGATTGGGCTCTAAATACGGCAAGTGTATTGATTCTATTGCTACTTACGGTCCTCTTAACCTTTACCCTATCTAGTACATTTGTTAAAACTGTTGCACAACCAGTCATCGAGCTCAAAATGACCAGTCTGATGCGAACCATTACTGGCAGACAAAACAGTTATATTAAATAGAAAAAACGATCTCTCTGGATCGTTTTTTTTTCTATTTATTTTTTGTTTTTCTGTTCAGTATGACATTCATCGTTTTTTTTAGGATTCATTAAGGTATCAATCCATTTACTGCTGTTTATATCTCCCAGCTCGCTGCCAAATTCCTCTTCCAAGATATCGGGGTTCATCGGTTTTTTATGGTCTTTCATATCTTTACTTTTCACATGTTTTTTAGTCACGAGATGCTCCCCCCTGTTTACCTTGATGAGAATTTCGGTTCGCCTGGCGGTCTTCTGATTGCTCGTCAAATTGTGTTTGTCCTTGATCGTGTGCCATGCTTTCTGTAGGCGTCATATTATTCGTGAGTGCTTCATTTTTTGCTGTTTTTCTTTTCATTTGTCATCATTCCTTTTTAACATGTTTAGTTCTTCGCTCAATTGATCAAACAGCTCTTTCATTTGTTTGACTGTCACTGGTTTTTCCTCAGGCTTTAACTCATATCCAATTTGCCCATTCGCTTCTAGCGTTGCTTTTTTGAGACTGCTGATGTCTGTGATGCCCTGCTGCTTTAAGCGCATTTTGAATTGGTCCCTTGTCAGACGCGTTTTTTTTAGCTTGTGATCAAGCATTTCTCCATCCTCTAAAATCACCACAGACTTCCCTGAAACCAATTTTTCAAAAAAATCAAATTGGATCGACAGCTTTTCCATAATCACAAGCGCCACAATAAAAATGGCGGCCGCATAAATGGTTTCAAGTAAATTATGCTCAATAAAGGGTTGGATAATAATCGATCCAATTGAAATCATGATGACTGTCTGTTGAACCGTTAATTGACTAATGGATTTAGGCCCTGCTATTCTCAGCAGCAAAGTACCAACGAGCAGCATTACAATTGCTTTCCATAACACATCCAGCACGTCTCTTTCACCTCTTACCTATAGATTGCGAACAACCTTTGTGATTTAGCCAGTTATATAATGGAAATAAAAAACCAGCATTCAGTAGGAATGCTGGTTAGCCGATGATCACACGCTCTTTCGGATAATGATAATTCGCTTCACTTTCCCGGCGGCCAATTAAATACAAGAAGCTTGGAATTCCAATCCGTCCTATAAACATGACGACCATAATAATACACTTACCAAATACGGACAAGTCAGACGTAATTCCGAGCGACAGTCCTGTTGTTCCGAAGGCAGAACAAACTTCAAATAAAGTTTCAAGAAGTGTATGATGGTCTGATAAAGTTAACAGAAACGTAGCACCAAACACTAAAATAAAGGCCATCATCGTCACCATGAGGGATTTATTAATGTCCGCTTGATGAAGCTCTCTTTTAAAGATTTTAATGGACTTATTTCCTCTCGCAAAATGAAACAAAGCAAGTAAATTAAGGGCAAACGTGGTTGTCCGAATTCCGCCCCCTACCGAGCTTGGAGATGCCCCGATAAACATCAGCAAACATAAAAATAACAGTGTCGGCTCTGTCAATTGCGTAATATCTAATGTCGAAAGCCCGCCACTTCTAGTAGCTGTTGATTGAAACAAAGAATAAAACAAGATTTCATGCCAGCTCTTCCCTAGAAAAGTAAACCGGGCTTCAAGTGCATAAATCCCAATTGCCCCAACGACAACAAGAAGGCCAAACGTGATCGTTGTAATTTTCGTAAACAATGAAAACGATGCATGTTTTCGGTCTTGATTGAATAAATAATCCTTTACTTCGACAAGTACCGGAAAGCCAATAGCGCCAAAAATGATGAGCAGCATCGTGATAAATTGGACGAAATAGTCATCTTTATAAGGAATTAACGAATTCCCAGTAATATCAAAGCCTCCATTGGTTGTGGCACTGATACTAGAGAAAAATCCGTGTAAAAAAGCGCCTTGCACATCGTAATACTTAAGAAAATACATACTTAAAATCAGACCGCCTACAAACTCAATCAGTAAGATTAAATATAAGACCTGCTTCATGAGTTTTACAATTCCTGATAAGTTGCTCTGGTTTTGGTCTGCCATAATTAATTTTCTTTCTTTAATGCCGATCCTTTTTCGCATAACCAGCCAGACGAATGTACCAAGGGTCATAATGCCGATACCACCGATTTGCAAAACAAATGCAAGGATCCACATCCCGGTCACACTAAATGTTTGTGATGTATCGACAACAGTCAGACCCGTGACACTGACAGCACTCACAGCTGTAAATAGCGCATCAATAAATGTCCATTTGACTCCTTCTTGGTGAGCCACTGGCAGACTGAGTAGAATGAACGACACGGTCACAGCAAGAAAATAGTAAAGGGCAATCAACTGAAAAGCCGACAGCCGGTCGATTAGTTTTTTCATTGGATTCATGGTTATTCCTTCTTTTATCTTTCTTTTCGAATACTATATCATTTTAATGAAAAGAAAGAAGATTTTAAAGGTATTTTGTGCTTTATTTACTTTTTCATCAAAAAGAAAAAGACATCCTTACGCAGAATGTCTTTTGATCTTTCTTATTTTGCTTCGAGTCTTCTAATTCTTTCGTTTAAATCAGGGTGTGTTGAGAAAAGAGAAGCTTTTCTTTTACCACTGATTTTCAGTGTAGCAACAGCTGTTTGATCATCATCTTTAATTCTTGATGTATACGCCTCTAGTGAACGGAGCGCATGAATCATTTTATCTTTTCCTGCAAGGTCCGCACCGCCGCGGTCTGCATGGAATTCGCGATGTCTAGAGTAAGCAAATACGACAAGGCTTCCTAAGATAGAGAAAATAATTTGGAAGACGATCACAGCGATAAAGTGAACAATCGGCACAAGCTCTTCACGTGGAACGAAACGGCTTGCGATCCATGCCGCAATTCTTGAAAGGAAGACAACAAACGTGTTGACGATTCCTTGAAGTAACGTCATTGTAACCATGTCACCGTTCGCTACGTGAGCGACTTCGTGAGCGATAACCCCTTCAACTGCTGCATCATCCATTTCATGAAGCAATCCAGTTGATACGGCAACAAGCGATCTTCTTTTAGAAGGACCTGTCGCAAATGCATTTACTTCAGATGATTGGTAAATACCGACCTCAGGCATTTTAGAAAGGCCTGCTGCTCTTGATAGTCTGTGAACGCGGTCAACAAGCTGCTGCTCATCATATGTTAAAGAATCCTTTTCTGGATTTAACACACGCACACCCATCATCATTTTTGCCATCCAGCGAGACATCGCTAGTGACATAAACGAGCCTACAAAACCAACAACTGCACTGAATACAAGAAGATAAAGGATATTAAGTCTTCCGTCTGCTCCTATATAAGAACCAACACCAGTTGCTGCACTAATAACCGATAGGACAATACCAATCGTAGTGATAACAAGAATGTTCGTTAATATAAACAGAAATATTCTTTTACCCATACATAACCTCCGCTGTCATATTAAGTTCATTTGAACTTATTAATAAAATTATAAAAATAAACGTCTCAAATTGCAAGGAAAAAGGAATCGTTTTCTATGTTTATCATACTGGCTAAAACCTCGTCATTTCAATGATTACGCTACTTGCATCCGCAAACAAGTGAACAAATTGTGACGCACCGGTCCTATTTTAGTTTATTTTGCATTTTCATTAAAAAGAGATTATGATGTTGAATTAGATCAATAATCACGTTTTTGACGTACAAAATGAGGTGGAACATGGTGACTTTTAAATTAACGAGAATTGACATGACGAGACTTCTGTATTCTCTAAAAGGCGAGGGAGATCTGACTCCGCTTCAGCTTTTGAATTTATCTGTAAAAAGCGATAAGGAACATGAATATGATGAATTAAGAATCCCTTCGTTTTTTGAAAAACTCGAACGGCGGAAGCAAAAATCAGAGCACGGGCTTTCAACGAACGAAATCGTTGAGCTTGGCAACTTGTGTGAACTGACTTCTCTTAAATCGACAGCCATTCAAAACTGGATCAAGCGCGATATTAAAGATATGATCGGCCATCCAGAGCTTGGCAAGAAGTACTCCATTGATCAAGTCGTTATTTTATTAATTGTCCGGGATTTAAAATCAGTATTTGATTTTGATTCTATTCGTACGATCTTATCTGCCTTATTTAATACGATCACAGATCGAACGGATGATATTATCAGCCCCATCCGTTTTTATGAAGCATATGCGCACGTCCTTGATTTTATTTATCACCATACACATTTTCCATTAAAGGAAACAAATTTACGAGAAATGACAGAAGAGCAGACGGACAAACTCCACGAAGAGTTCACAGAATTGACGAAGCCGCAATGGCATTTGATTAAAGGCATTATCAGTTCTACCGTGTTCTCCGTTTTCACTTCTCACTTGCAAAGCACAGCGCAAGAAATGATGTTGAATACGCTTCAGCTGAAAAAGACTTAAAACTGAGCCCGAGGTGACCTTCATCACCTCGGCTTTTTTGTGCAGCAATTGCCAGCATAATTGCAGGCTGTTTTTTTCAAAATAAGAAGGCGCAACAAACATGAGGTGAAAGGAGGAATATGTGATGGCAAATCGAAATCAACTTCTTGTTCCTGGAGTAGAACAAGCTTTAGATCAATTTAAATACGAGATCGCTCAAGAATTTGGCGTGAATCTCGGTTCAGATACAGTCGCACGTTCAAACGGTTCTGTTGGCGGCGAGATGACAAAAAGACTCGTACAGCAGGCGCAATCTCAAATGGGCCATTCAACTAAATAAAGACATGGTGAAATACGCCGGATCTATTCTGGCGTTTTTTTACTGTTCATATGTAGGTTCATCCCGGTTTTCACGGTATGAGGGCGGTGTGTTTTTTCCTTTTTGTTTGACGTCATTTCTGTTACGTTCGCCGTACGGACGATTCTGACCACTGTCGTTTTTTTTTACATGCTTTTCAGTATCACCACGTGATGTGCCGTTTGGATGTTTTTTTTCATTTGGATCAGTCGAGTGATTTTTTTTTTGCTCTTTGTCTTTTTCAAAAGGGCGGTCCTTGTCTTCTTTTCCCTTTTTCTCTTTGTTGTCAAGATTAGGGCTTGTTTGGTGAGGCTTTTGAACAGCTCCTTGCTCTTCCCTCTCAACTTCCTTCTGCTCTTTGTCTTCGCCTTCAGGAGCCTCTTTATCCGGCTGCATCTCATCGCTACCGTCTGTCTTGATGTCTTCTTTTTTGTCTTCGTCTTTTTGATCTTCATCAGCATTTTTCGGCTCTTCTTCTTTGACAGCCTCGTCATCTGCTGGATCTTCATCTTCTTTTTTAACGTCCTCTTGTTCGTTTTCTTGCATTTCTTGATTTCTAATATAAGTTCCTGTTGAAATGCCTGCTTTTTGTGCCTTTTCTCTTGTTTCCAGGTCACCTTCCACAGTTTCCAGCTTATAATTGCGCTTTTGATATTCCCCCGAGATGGTGCTGATTTTACTTTTTACGTTTGTTTTGTATGTATGATCCTGCTTGTTTTCATAAACAGTTGAAATATAAATGCTTTTAGAGTGGTTCACGTATCCTTTTTTATCACAATCATCGATGATTTCCTGTACGACTTTGGTCATGTCGTTTTTTTCTAAATCTTTCATACTGGCCAGTACTTGCTTCGCATCTTTATTCAGCGGAGTGACACCGATCACTTGATAATTGTGATCGAGTTTCAGCTCAAAACTTGGGTTAATGTCAATCGTCATATATGCATATGCTTTTTGACTTGAGAAAGATGGCATCATAGTGAAGATCACGACAATAATTGCTGCAATTGATAGAATTCCTGCATTTAACGGACGTAAACGAAGCAGGTCAAAA
The DNA here is from genome assembly GCF_052045575.1 of Bacillus sp. 22190. Lineage (NCBI taxonomy): Bacteria > Bacillati > Bacillota > Bacilli > Caryophanales > Bacillaceae > Bacillus > Bacillus sp. 22190. The sequence continues at coordinate 115,465 of NZ_JBQEPF010000008.1, forward strand.
AAACCGGCTCTTTTTCTTTCGAGACGTGATTCATTCGGAAACGTCACTTCTTGACCGATTTCATAGTCTTGCTGTTCATACTTTGTCCGCAGAAATTGTCCATCAGGGGTCAGCAGTGTGACATATTTTTTGTTTTTCTCTACTATAATGCCTCTTCTCATGAATTAAGCACCCCTTTAAGGTAATCTTTCAAATACACATAATCACCTGTCATAATGATCGCCATCGCAATAATATATTTTCTATTTCTCTCAATCGTTTTGCGGCTGACTTCCACTAGCTTTTCCAGCTGTTTGACTGGCAATTGTTTTTTCTGAAATAAAATGGTTCTCAGTTCATCGTGCTTAACGAGTGTATGGGCCACTTTAATGGCATTTTGTCTCGCATCCGCATGCTTTGGTGAATGCTCAAGCAGTTCTTGAAACGTAAGACCATATACTTTCAATCGTTCTTTAAAATGTTCAATCTCTTCTCTTCTATGTTCTTGTTCAATTAAACGCCTATATTCATTTGCAGAAAGCTCTGCTTCAATCATGCTTTGCGAGTACTCGCCATTCTCACTTTCTTGAAGGTCCATTTGAACCGTTGGCGCGTTTCTTGCTTCTTTTCGAATATAGTCGATTACTTTTCTTTTAATAATTAACTCCGCAAATGCAAGGAGTGAGTTGCCTTTTTCGGCAGAGTATTTTTCTATCGCTTCATTAAAGGCAATTAAGCCTACGCTGAATTCATCATCTTTTTCATCTATATATCGTTTACAAACGGATGAAACCGTCTTAGCGACAAATGGTTTGTATTGCTCGATTAATGCATTTTGCAGCTCGGTATCACCCTGTTGGATGTTGATTGCCGACTGCTCTAATGTTTGCTTTTTCTTTTCCTTTTTAAACAAAAGGCTAAGCAATGGTTTCACCTCAGTTCTCCCTATATTACTCATTTATGATAGCTAATTTATGAGGGAAGCGCAAAGGAAGAAATGAGGAATTCATTTCCTGTTACTCAATTGTGACATGTATTTCTTTATCTACTTTACAACGTTTCGTTTAAAAGCAAAGAAATAAGGGGGTATCCCCCCCTTTTTTGTAATATACGTGTTATGAAAATGAAATGATATTTCTTTCAAAAAACCTACTCTTCCAGCCGCATCTCTTGTTTTTCCTCGTTTTGCTGGCCGCCTTTTCTTGATGGACTTGATAAAAACCAACCAAATGCTGCAATTGCGAGAAGAACCGTCCAGAAAATGACTTTCCATAATGTTGAATGAATGAAATGAGAGGACACGATCCCAATGGCTGGATGAGAAAGTGTATAGAGCGTCAGCTTCACGCCAACCCATCCGACAATGACAAATGCTGCTGTTTCTAGGCTTGGTCTCGTTTTAAGCAGTTTCACAAATACAGTCGCCGCAAACCTCATGATCACTAGACCAATGATACCGCCCAATAGAATGACAATAAATTGACCGCCATCAAGCCCGCCAATTTGTGGAAGGTTTGTTGCTGGCAGAGTCACAGCTAATGCAACAGCTGCTAAAATAGAATCTACTGCAAATGCAATGTCAGCAAGCTCAACTTTCACGACGGTTGCCCAAAAGCCGCTTTGTTTCATGTTTGTGTCTGCTTCCTTTTTCTTAAATACGTGCGATTTTAAAATATGGTGAATCGAAATATATAGAAGATAAATTGCGCCAATGGCTTGAACTTGCCACACATCTACTAAAAACGAAATAAGAAAAAGAGAACCAAATCGCATGACAAATGCTCCCGCAAGTCCGTAAAACAATGCCTTTTTTCTTTGTTTTTCAGGAAGGTGTTTGACCATCACAGCCATAACCAGCGCATTATCAGCTGCTAAAATCCCTTCTAATCCAATCAATACGAGAAGAACCCACCCGTACTCTAAAATAATTGCTGCATCCATCATCATTCCTCCTTATTTTTTATCTATTGTCCCACAACAGACAAAGGCTTATGAATGCAAAAAAGACCTTTGCCTGTAATGGCAAAGGTCTTGCTAGACATGTGATATGTAAATAATCATGCCAACAAAGCCGATGGAATGAGGTTCCATGTAATGACGACTTTGTTTCCGGTAAAAACCGGACGCTACTCCCCTTTGGTGGGATTAAGAATATTTAGATTACTTATATCATAATCAACAGACCCCGGATTGTCAACAGGTGACTTTTCATCTTCACCCACTGATTAAGCCGTTGGTGTTTCTGTTTTTCTTTTTCTTCGTTTCAGCCACACGTAGAGAACAAACAATAAGAGCATACCAATTCCAATCGGCAATACATATGGTTCTAAAATGGTTCCAACCTCTTGCCAGTTCTCCCCAAGGACAAATCCTAGATACACATATACAAATGTAATTGGCGTAATCGCCAAAAACGTATACAGGCAAAAAACCCACACATTCATCTTCGCAATCCCACACGGAATGGAAATAAGGGTTCTGACCCCTGGAATAAACCGGCCGCTAAACGCAACAAATCCACCATGCTTTTCAAAAAAGGCATCCGATTTATCAAGTGACTCAGGTTTCACAAAGAAATACTTCCCATATTTATTTAAAAAGGGTCTGCCTCCGTAACGCCCTAACCAGTACAAGGTCAAGGGGCCTGCCACACCGCCAATAGAACCGGCAGCCACAACACCGATGAAGGCCATGTCCCCTTTTGAAACCCAGTAACCTGCAAGAGGCAACACCACTTCAGCAGGAACAAATTCAATGCATAATGCAAGAAAGATGCCGAAGTACGACAAATTCTTAAAGGCATCAGCTAATGAAATAATAAAATCTTCGATGTTTATCAATCCCTTTCACACATAATCAGTTTGACAGGCTATGCTTGCAAATCGTACCGTGCCACCTATTAAACGAATAAAAAACCAAAAATGATTCACTTTTCTTCGTTTTTTTACATTAAATTTGATTTTACTATAAAAAATGGTCAAAAAAAATGCTGAATGCCCTTTTTAAGTAAAGGAAAAGTGAACACAGGCGCCACTTGATCCGATATATTAAGTATATGTCTGTTTTTAGATACAGGAGGTTTTCTTACATGACACATTTAACAGGAAGCTACAACGGATGGCTTGTCTTTCTGTCAGTCGCTGTCGCCGCTGTCGCCTCCTACTCAGCTCTTCAATTAGCCAGCCGGGTGATCCAGTCGAGCGGCGCAAAGAAAAGAGTATGGTTGATCATTGGTGCGATGATCATGGGGATGGGAATATGGTCAATGCATTTTATTGGCATGATGGCGTTTCATCTACGCTCTGGTATCACATATGAAACACCCTTACTCATTTTATCGATTTTGACCTCTTTTATCGGTTCTTTCATTGCTTTTTCAATATGTATTCAGCAGCAACTTTCCACAAGACGACTTTTGATTAGTTCGATCACGATGGGCTCAGCTATTTGCAGCATGCACTATCTCGGATTGGAATCAATGGCGAATGTCACCATCAGCTATGACCCTGTTCTCTTTTTTCTTTCGTTTTTTATTGGTGCGCTCGCTTCATTCTTTTCATTACACCTTTTTTTCCGGCTCCATCGCTCTGAGAAAAGGCGGGAGGATCAGCTGTTAAAAATAGCGGGTGCACTGATGATGGGCGGTGCTATTGCGGGCATGCATTACACTGGCATGGCGTCTTCGACGATGTTTTTTCATTCAGATGGTCAGGTCGCTGCGGGTGGTTCTCTTGAAATGTCACCATTCAGCCTGTCCATTTTCATCGGCCTGATGACACTTATCGTCCAATCACTCATGATTTTCGGCGCCTATATTGATCACCGGATTATGTCACAATCAGATCAGCTAAAAGAAAATGAACAGCGGTTCCAATCACTGATCAAACATAATATAGATGGTATTATCGTGTTATCTGTTGATCGAAAAGTGATATCTGCGAATGACCCAGGCAAACACATTTTGAAAATGTGCAATTCCTGGATTGGTGATGATGTGAGTCAATACGTCATGCCGACTGAGATGTGGGAAGACTTTATTTATCAATCAAAAAAAGCAATTACGCGTGAAGCAGAACTGAAAGCAGCAGATCGTTTTTATTATTATCATGTTACATACATACCCGTACACGTCAACCATACACTTGACAGCATTTATCTCGTTTTTAAGGATTTAACCCAGCAGAAGATTGCTGAAAAAGAAATTCATGTGATGGCACATTATGATGCACTAACTGAACTTCCGAACCGTCGTCACGGAATTAATCATTTAAATGATGTTTTATCCGCTCAAGAAGAGACAAAAACGTCAACGGCAGTTCTTTTTCTTGATTTAAATCGGTTTAAAATTATTAATGATGCCCTTGGCCATAACATAGGCGATCTGCTGTTGAAAGCCGCCGCAAACAGACTAACCAAATGTTTGCCTGACAATGGCTTTATTGCAAGAATTGGCGGGGATGAATTTTTAATGATCTTTCCTCACATGGAGCATAACACACATAAAATTGAACAGCTTTTGAAAAACATCATTCGCCAATTTGAACGTCCTTTTTTCATTCAAAACCATCAGCTCATTACATCCATTAGTATTGGAATCGCCATCTCTCCGCAAAACGGAAAGAATGGTATGGAATTGATGAGAAAAGCAGATATGGCCATGTATTTATCAAAGAAACATAAACAAAGCCGCTATGAATTTTTTACTGAATCTATGGAGAGATTGAGTGAGGACAGACTCAATCGCGAGCTGGAGCTACGGGATGCCATTCAAAGAAAGCAGTTTGTGCTTCATTATCAGCCGCAAATCAGCGCCAAAACAAGACAGATGACAGGTGTTGAAGCCCTTTTAAGAATGAAAGCACCAGACGGTTCTCTAAAATCACCCGAGGCTTTCATTGAACTTGCTGAAGAATCCGGCCTGATCATCGATATTGGAAGGTGGGTCATTGACACGGCATGTCAGCAGGCAAAATTGTGGTATGACAAGCAATTGAAAATTCCTGTAGCGGTCAATTTATCTGCTAAGCAGTTTAACTCTGAAGACTTAATTGATTTGATTAAACTAACGCTAAAAAAATACGACCTTCAACCATCACTTCTTGAGCTTGAAGTGACAGAAAGCATGACAATGGACAACATCAAGCAGTCAAAACAGGTACTGACATCTCTAAAACAACTTGGCGTCCGTATTAGTATTGATGATTTTGGTACAGGCCACAGCTCTTTAAGCTATTTGAAGGATTTGCCGATTCACCGCCTGAAAATTGATAAATCATTTATCGAGGATATTTTGAGCGATTCAAAGTCTGAGCAAATTACAGGGGCTATTATTGCAATGGGGCACCAGCTATCTCTAGAAGTCATTGCCGAAGGTGTTGAAACTTTTGCACAAGCACAACTTTTATCTGCGCAGGGCTGTGACGATCTACAAGGCTTTTATTATGCCAAGCCGCTTCCAGCTAGTGATATTGAAAAATTTATCGCCTATCCTGCTCATCAGCTGGATACATAAAAAAGGTGCCAACCATGGCACCTTTCAGCGTGTAGACAAACCCTCGCATTCTTTGTCAGTCCTGCGTGCTGGTGCTCACGAATGACAAATTCGCTCCGCGCCAGTACTCGTCCTTCCTAGACTGCAAAGGTTTTCTATCACGCTGGGCTGAAAAGAAGACAAAGGGCTAAAATCAAGTTCATTTTAGCCCTTTGTCAACAATCTAAAAGGTGCCAACCATGGCACCTTTTCGTTTTATCTAAATAACAAATGCTGACTGTGAATACCTGCTTTTTTCAGCAGACTAATTAATTGCTCCTGTTCTTCACGCGAAAGACCAGAAAACGCCCGCGCAATTCGAAGAGAATGGATTGGATAAATTTTATCCAGATAACTGCGCCCTTTATCCGTTAAATGGGCATAAACTGACCGCTTATCCTTTGGGTCCTGTTCTCTTTCAATGAAACCATTTCGTTCTAACTTGTCAATTACGTACGTCACATTCCCGCTGACAAGCAGGAGTCTTGAGCCGATTTGCTGAAGTTTTTGAGCACCTCTCGTATACAGTAATTCGAGAACGGCAAATTCAGTTGGATTGAATCCATGCTCCTTGCTGTCTCTAATACTGTGTTCGGAAACGCTTTTAAATGCCCTTGCAAAAACTTTGTAAAGCGTCATTGAACGTTCTACTTCTTCTTCATTAAACGATAGTCTCATCACATATCTACCTCTTATAATATTTTTTTAACTTCAAGGCTTTCTTGCGGTGCAGTTGGAGCCTTTCGTAAAAAATAGAAGTACGTTTTTGAAAACCCTTTCAACCACATAAGTGACTCCATTCGTGTTATGTATAAGATTTCGATATAAACTTTTAAAATCCTTCTTATTTTTCACAATCATCTCGAAAAAAAGCTTTTCCAGCAAACCATCATGTTACGACAAATTTTAACATAATCTGTAAAGGCTCAATATTTTCTTACATTTGATTCGTCAAATTTCTACAAAATTCAATATTGCTATAATATTAAACACACAAAAAAAGAACCCTTCATGTGACAACGCACATGATAAGGGATGTTAAAGATAGCGATCGGTTTTGTTGAAAAAGAAATGATACTCTTTTTTTAAGTCACTAATTGTCATGTTCTTGGTCATATCAGGGCTATACACCCCAAGTGAGCAAAGCTGCTTCGTATAATAATGTCTTTCTTTCGCTAAAGCTTCTTTTAATATACGCCGCACGACATCTCCCCTCCTATCAATGGATATGGATCGGGTGCTTATGAGGACTTTTTATACAAATCATTTTGTACGGCTCTAAGAAGAGCATGTGCATTCTGACCCGCAGCCTGCATGAACTGCTCCAGCAGTTCATCCCTCTTCACATCTAATGCGATGATTTCTTTTGCCATACGGATGATCTGTGTTTTCTCCATCAAGTGCGCCTCCTCCTCATTTTTTCTTTTTCTTATCATATGTTCACGTGATATGATTTGCACTTTATATGTCAATTTTCCTTCCATTGTTTTTTGTTTTTTCATTTTTGTGTTATATTATCTAACAAACGTTAGGTTTTTTTACTGACTGTTCGATATAATATGAAGAAAAGACTTGCAGGGGTGAGGGTATGACGCAGGAAGATGTATCTTATAAAGATAAAAAAGTCATTTCAATCGGGATTGTCAGTGAATTAACAGGACTTTCCGTCAGGCAAATCCGATATTATGAGGAACGGAAACTCATCTACCCCCAGCGCTCAACAAGAGGCACACGGAAATATTCTTTTTCTGATGTAGAACGTTTAATGGATATCGCCAATAAACGGGAAGATGGTGTGCAGACAGCGGAAATTTTAAAAGACATGAAGAAAAAAGAACAGGCATTAAAAAGTGGTCAATTTAAGAAAAAAATGCTGGAAGGACAGATCAACGCGCACTTCCGGTACAAAAATCGATGAACTAAATAACAATCGCTTACTCAGCAAAATAGACTTAGCATCTGATCGCCCTGAATATGAAACGATGAAAGCACAAACTGACCCAAAGACTGATTCTTGCTGAAGAGTTTATTTCAGGTAGTGAAAGCAAATGCGTTACAGCTCATCTGAATCATTGAAGCAGCAAAACGAGGCAGCAATTGCAGCCTCGTTATTAGCTAAAACAACCATTCAACTATTTATCACCTAAGATACTTGATCTTTAACGATTTAGTTTTTCAAATTTGTTCAGGAATTGAAACAGTTCGTTCATTGAGCACATTCCCCGTGTTTAGCGTCGTTTTGGGTTCAATTAAGAGCAAGTGAACTTCTTCTTCAGCAATTGGCTCATGTTCAACTCCTTTTGGAATCACAAGAAATTCTCCTTCATTAAGCGTTATTTCCCTATCCCTAAAACGGATGACTAGATTGCCTTTCCACACAAAGAACATTTCATCCTCATCATCATGGTGATGCCAAATGAATTCACCCTTAATTTTCACCATTTTCATGTATGAGTCGTTCAACTCTCCACTTATTCTAGGATTCCAATAATCATTTATTTGCGAAAATTTTTCTTCGATATTTACCTTTGAAATCAATCGATTCCCCTCCTTATTAAATGGAAACGTCTGTTTTAATTGCCACAGCTAAAAAATTCTCATTTTCTCCTCTCGATCAAATAAAAGGGACGCAATGAGCATCAACCTCTTCTATCATTCAGTTTACATACTTCATTGGATCACGTAAAATCAAAAAATAGCATATAGATCATCTCAATTTGTGATGCAAAAAAGGAGAGTTAGTTTGGATATTAAATCTTTGGAAGTATTTAAAGCCGTTGCCATTGAACAAAGCATCACAAAAGCTGCTCAAAAATTAAATTATGTGCAGTCCAATGTCACCGCAAGAATCCAACGTCTTGAACAAGAGTTAGGTGTACCTCTTCTCTATCGATATCATAAGAAAATATCTTTAACGCCTGCAGGACGTGAATTGCTTCCCTATGTAAATAAATTACTATACGATTACGAAGAAGCGATAGAAGCAGTAAAGCTTTCCTCTACTCCGCGGGGATCTTTACACATTGGATCTATAGAGTCCACCGCATCTACAAGATTGCCCAGCATTTTCACAGAATATCACAAAAAATTTCCACAAGTAGAATTGAGCTTGTATATGGCACCTACAGTCGATCAAGTTAGCGCTATCCTCAACTACAAAGTAGACGGCGCCTTGGTAGATGGGCCAATTCTTCATCCAGAAATCATCGAGTATCCTGTATTGGAAGAATCCCTCGTTCTCATTACAAGCTACTCCACGGAGCAATTCCAGGTAGAATCTATTTTACATGAGCCGTTGCTCTCGTCATTCGCCCATTGTATTTATTTAGGACGATGGCAAAAGTGGCTAGAGAACAACGGCTATCCTCCTATGAAGGTCATGGAATATGGTACGTTAGAGGGCGTCCTTAAATGTGTTGAAAGCGGGCTGGGAGTGACCGTATTACCAAAATCTATGGTTGAATCTCGGGGACAAGGCAAATTTACCTGTCATCCATTACCAGAACCACATCGAATCGTGCCCACTGTGTTGATCAGGCGACGTGATTCGTACATGACCAGTGCCCTGTCACAATTTATGGAGTTAATGGGCATCACGAATAAGTGATCTGAGACAGATCATTGTTTCATAAATAAGATCATGTGTGATAAAAAAAGAGGATAGATAGAGCGACATTCTTTCAGCTCTTCTATCCTTTTACATCATCTCAACTTATGCCTGACTGATCATAAAGCATATGAACGATTCTTTTTATTTAGATGAAGCGTCAGTTCCTTCAACAACCCCTACAAAGTCAATTCGTACGCCGCCTTTTTCAGGATCTTCTTTCACCCGAAAGGCAAGCGCCTTTTTTTCTCCAGTGTTTGCATCTTTATAATTTGCATGAAAGACGTGGATGCTGGCTTCTTCCATTTGAAAATCTTCATAAGAAAGCGTCTCAATTCCCCATTCCTTTTTCGATTTAAGAATGTCATTTGGGCTTGGGACTGCGCCTTCGACATAGACATTGTCCATTTTTCGTTTATTTCCTTCAGTTATCGCTTCAAGCATATGCTCTGATGCCACCAGTCTTCTGTCTTTCCCCTCGTCTTCTCTTGAACATGCACTTAGCAAAACAATGCACATGAAAATGAATAAAAACTTCTTCATTTTTCTCTCCCACCTTCTCCTTAAAATGTAAAGGATGGAAGCGCTATATGCAATCTTTATTCAAAAAAGACTGTAAAACGTTACATTTTACAGTCTTTTGACTACATCAGTGTATGAAGAAATGCTGTTGCAATTCCAAAATAGATGAGTAAGGATAAAATATCATTCAATGTTGTGATCAGTGGTCCAGATGCAATGGCTGGGTCCACGTTTAATCTGTGTAAAATAATCGGCACGACCGTACCTGCCATTGTCCCAATAATCAGTGTTGCAAGAAGCGAGGAACCAACAACAAAACCTAAAATCATATTGCCCTGCCATACCATGGCAACGACCGTAATAATGATTGAACAAACAATCCCAATATAAATACTTGTTCTCAGCTCTCTGAAAATCAAGCGCATAATGGTTTTTTTCGTTAATTCTTCTTTTGACAATCCTCTAATGACAACCGCTAGAGACTGTGTCCCTGTATTCCCTGTCATACCTGCAATCATCGGCATGAAGAACGCTAAAGCAACGACTTGTTGCAAAGTATCTTCAAAATAATTCAAGATACTGCCTGAAATCAGCCCAATGAATAAGAGCAAAATAAGCCACGGAAGACGTCGGTATGCCGCCACAAATGCCGGTGTGTCGAACGTGATATCTTTACCAGAGGCAGCAAACTTTTCATAGTCTTCTCCTGCCTCTTGAATCACAACATCAATGATATCATCGACTGTCACAATTCCGACTAAGACATTGTTCTCTTCTACAACAGGGATGGCAAGGAAATCATATCGCTCAATGAGCTTTGCGATTTCTTCCTGGTCTTGAAAGGCACCAACGGCAATGACTCTTGTAAACATAAGATCCTGCACTTTTTCATCTGGCTCACCTAAAATAAGATCCCTGTATGAGAGTACCCCTACAAGCTGTTTTTGATCATTTATGACATATAAGTAGTTGATCGATTCGGCAATTTCAGCAAAGCTTTTCAGCTTCACCACGGCATCTTGAACCGTATAATGCTGCGGAATCCAAACGTACCGGTTGGTCATGATCCGGCCTGCTGTCTCAGCAGGATAATTCATGAGAAGCTGGACGGCTTTGGATTCCTCTGCCTCCATGTTAGATAAAAGCTGATCCTTCAGCTCATCCTCCATCTCATCAAACAAGTTGGCAAGGTCATCGTTATCCATTTTGTTTGTGACGAAGGTGGCTTTGTCTTTCCCTACTTTTTCAAGAACAATCTCTTGATATTCCCGCTCCAGTTCACCCATCATTTCCGTCACGTCATCGACTGTTAAAAAGCTGAGAAAGCGGCCGCGATGTTTTTCTGGAAGCTCCTTGAATAAGTAGGCCATATCATAAGGCTGCAGTTCTTCCATAATGTTTTTAAATTCTTTACGTTTTCCATCTCTTAGTAAAATAATGATGCGTAAAATGAGTTCATCGTACGTAATGTTCTGTATCATCGCTGTTACCTCCCCAAAATCAGGAGATACCCGAATCCCTTAGATTGTGCGGGGGTCAGGATCTCCTCTATCTGATGTGTCAATCTGATCTTTTGACATACTCTCTATGTGTCTCGAATCGGGATGATCCATCCCCACACCTCCTTTTCTCATAAAAAAGCACCTTCAACCGAATGAAGGCGCTTTGTAAGCATGACAAATAAACACTTGCTCCTTCAATCGTAGAGCTTTAGCACTGTATGGCATAGGATTCATCCAGCTGCATTAAAAATCACCTTATGTCGATGATTCCTGTTGACCCATTGGCGTCTTTGGACATTTTTGGGCAGCAGCGTATCTCCATACAGGAGCCTCACCTAACGAAGTCTCATATTGTTGACACACTGAGATTACAGAAAAAGCGCAATGATGTCAATAAGCAAGATGCCAAGTTTCCTGATGTATTCGCTTACTTTTCAAAAAAAGAGCGATAGACAAGTTGACCATCGCCCTTTCATGTCTTTTATTCCTCTTCTGGCTGATTCATATCCTCTTGGGAGAGGAGATGAAAGGAATCATGCAAAAACAAAGCATATCCTTCTCCATCAGGATGGGGAACATATTCCGCACGATCCATCGTCTGTTCTTCTTCTTTTTTCTTCATCATATTCTCTCGCCTCCTTTCCAGTAGTTTGTCCCAATGAAAAAACCTTACACATAAAAGTGTAAGGTTCATTTACAGCTTAATCGTCCCATTCTTGCTTGAGGATTTTGCCTGTTTTAGCGGAAATCTCAAAATCAACTTCTTCGCCGCTTGGTGTCGTAATTTCGATTTCATACAAGTACACACCATTTTCTTTATCTAATTCTGAATCTGTGACTGTTCCTTTTACTTTTGCAAGGGCAATTTGTTCAGCCTGTTTTTTGGTGATTTTTACATTTTGTTTCTTTTCTTTGACTGGATCATTGAGCGCTTTGCCTGTTTTGGCATCGACATATACTTTATATTCAAAGCCGCCTTTTTTAATCTCGACCTCATATACCCATTTTCCTTTTTTACGCTCAAGATCTACATCATCTACATAGCCTTTCACAACTTTTAATGCTGCTTTTTCAGCCTGTTTCTTTGAGACAAATGAAGATTTCTTTTGCACCACTTGTTCGGCATTTGCCGTTTGATTGGTATTTTGCGCTTGAAGGGTGAAACCACCTGCGACAAGGGCTCCTGTGAATGCTGTAGCTACTAGTACTTTTTTTATCATGTTTAACTCCTCCTCTGTTTGATTTCTCCTTTATCTTAAAAAAACAAGATGATAAAGGAAGGAAAGGAACATGAGAAAATTATGAGAAAATGATTAGTTTTCGTACGTAATCCCTTCAATATCTCCTGTATAGGCATTCACTAATACCTCTGCCTCTCTTCCATCCGGCAAATCGAGCTCTACCTCAAACACGAGCATTCCGCTAAAAGTTTCAAGATCTGCATCATCCACTGTGCCGCCCACTTCTTTTACGGCAATCTGAATGGCTTCTTCTACTGTTATTTTTGTCAGCTTCTTTTCTTTAGAGGTTGGCTTTTTCTTTTCTGCTTCAATCACCTTGAACGTGTCTTTCTCAACATCCACTTGATACAGTTCTTTTTTTGATTGAATCGTAAAGATAAAGCGATCCGATTTTTCTTTCTTTTGAATCACGGTACCCTTCACTTTTTTCACTGCCACTTCTTCTGCTTGGAGTTCGGCATTTTTCTCATTTGGTTTTTGATAGCTCTTTAACTGTTTCATCTCTTTCATTTGACCGCTTGAGGAAGATGCAATGATTTGATAGATGCCATTTGAATTTTCAAGCGTCAATGTATAGTCCTGTTTATGATTGATCAGCTCAATATTTGTGATGTTTCCATTGTAGTCTTTTGCGATGATTTTTTTAATGTCTGCTTCGCTTAATATTTTTTGGTCAATGGTTTGAATCATGAGCATTGCAAAGGCCACAAGAATGAAAAGACACCCTGCGAGCGTAAGCAGCATTTTCATTTTTTTAGACATGCAGCGCCTCCTTCCTATTTCCTATTTTATAAGGAGGAAATGAGAAATTGATGAGAAAAGACCTACTTATTTCTGAAAAAGAATGGTCATCACGGTTCCTTCACCGATACGGCTGTCTACCTTTAGCTCAGCCCCATGCTCTTCAGCAATTTGCTTCGCAATTGACAGGCCAAGCCCAGTTCCGCCCGTCTCACTGTTTCTCGCTTCATCCACACGGAAAAAGCGGTCAAAGATTTTCGGCAGATCCTCTTCTTTTATGCCAATTCCTTTGTCAACAACCGAAATAAACGGTTTCTCTCCTGATCGTCCGCAGTTCACATCAACTGGCTCTGCACTATATTTAACCGCATTATCAATCAAGATGGTCAAAAGCTGTTTGATCTTCTCTTCGTCTGCTTCAGCAATCACAGGCTGATCTGTTTGTACATGAGTAAGGATGGTTCGATTGGTTGCCACTTCAAGTGTATGGCCGACTTGGCTGCACAATTGACCAAGATCAACCGGCTTCATGTCCAAGTAAAGCGGTTGCCCATTTTTCGCCAGTGTGAGTAGTTGATCTGTCAGCCTTTTCATTTTTTTCGCCTCATCATGAATGGCTTGAGAGGATTCTTCTACGACCTCTGGCCGGCTTTGCCCCCAGCGTTTTAGTAAATTGCTATAGCTCATGATGACGGTAATGGGTGTTTTCAATTCATGAGAAGCATCGTGTAAAAATTGCTGCTCTTTTTCATAATGTTTCTCGAGAATTTCAGCCATTTCATTAAAGGTTTGACCCATTTGATACAGTTCATCCTTTGAATCGCCTGTTAATTCAATTCGTTTAAATGCCTTTTCTCTCATACTTGCTTTCATCGTATTGGTCATTCTACTAATTGGGCGGACAATTTGTTTCGTTAAAATGTGGCCTGCAAAATAAGAAAGCACAATAAACAAAACGCCAGTAGTGATTAAAATCATTTTTAATAACGCCAAGTTCTCTTCTGTATTTTCAATTTCTTCATATACTTGCAGCGACACAATGTCCCCATTTGTCCAAATGACAGGGATAGCCGCAAACGCAATCAACTGCTTATTGTATTCTTGAATTTCTGCTGTCTGACCAGATTCGTATGTAAAAGGAAGTGAGCTAAACGTAGATTCCTTCGTGACGGTCAGCTTTGATTCACCTTTCTCTGTGACGACACGGATCATACCATTTTGAGGCAGATACGCTTTCAGAAGCTCTGAAGATGGAAGGCCCTCTTCTTCTGACTTCTTTAGTGCAATCGCAATATTTTCAGCTACTTCCGACAGTCTGGACATATCTTTTTGCGTCAAGGTCATCGAAAAAATAAAATAAATCGCTGTATGAAACAGCAGCACCATTAAAAACAAGGACAACGATGTATAAAGCTGGATCTTATTTTTTAATCTCATGCTTTATCCTTTCATCACATAACCCACACCTCTCACTGTGTGAATCAATTGTTTTTCAAACGGGTAATCGATTTTTTTCCTTAAATAGCGAATATAGACATCAACCACGTTCGTGTCACCAAAATAGTCAAAACCCCAAACAGCTGTTAAAAGCTGATCTCTTGTGAGCACTTGCTGTTGATGTTTCAATAAATGAACAAGCAGGTCATATTCTCTCGGTGTCAGCTCAAGCGTCTGACCGCCTCTTTGAATTTCTCTTGTTTTCTCATTCACCGTTAAATCTGCAATACTTAGCTCAATTTCCTTTTCCTCTTGCGCATTGTGATTGAACCTCAGCTGTGCACGAATTCGCGCTAATAATTCTTCTATGTCAAAGGGTTTTGTAATATAATCGTTTGCCCCAAGATCAAGACCGCTGACCTTATCGGGAACACTTCCTCTTGCGGTAATCAAAATGATCGGTGTTGCCGTATTTGTCTTTCGAACCCTTCTAAGCACTTCAAGTCCGCTTAATTCTGGAAGCATGACATCTAGAAGCACTAAATCAAAACTCTCCTCCTCGAGCGCCTGGAGCCCTTTCATCCCTGTATCTTGGACTGTGACCTCATATCCTTCATATTCAAGTTCTAATGACAGCACTCTTGCAAT
This sequence comes from Bacillus sp. 22190, assembly GCF_052045575.1. Classification (NCBI taxonomy): domain Bacteria; kingdom Bacillati; phylum Bacillota; class Bacilli; order Caryophanales; family Bacillaceae; genus Bacillus; species Bacillus sp. 22190. Next base: position 130,672 of record NZ_JBQEPF010000008.1, read on the forward strand.
TTTCTTTTCATCTTCGACCACGAGTATCTTCCCTTTGTTCATCTCTATCTCTCCTATCTAAAAGGCAAGCTTGTCTTTCCATTATTATATGTTGCCTTTCTCCATTGGAACAGTCACAATCTTCATATCTTATTTTTCATGAATGAGGAATTGTTATGTAATATGGTTGATTTTTATTTTCAGCTGATCCTTTCACATTACACAAATCAACAAAAAAAGCCTCTTTTCTGAGGCTGGTCCCTTACTTCTTTTTAGGTTGACTGACAAAAAGCTCATCTACAGTCGTATTCAAAACAGAGGCGATGTCAAAGGCTAATTGTAAAGTAGGGTCGTACTTATCGTTTTCAATGGCATTGATGGTTTGTCTCGAGACCTTACACCGTTTAGCAAGTTCTTCTTGGGATAATTTAATGGATTTCCTTAGTTCTCTTATATGATTTTGCAATTTAATCACCATATTTTTTTCTGTATATGAGTAATGTAACTAAATATATGACCGAAATCACAGTTAGGAACATGATGGGAGAAATCCCAAACCCCTTATCAGAATTGTTCCCCTGGGTCGTTAAAAATATAGACTTTGCGACTTCTAATAAAAGCATACCGATGACCACCATAAATGCATACGATTGAGCTTTTGAGTAGATAAATCTCTTTCTTTCATCACCCTTTTGAATCATAGGCGCGATAAAGATAAACAATCCGACCACTAATAAGATGACTGAATACACGACTTTTACAACATCCAACGGTTAGTCCCCTCCCAATCAAAATGTCAAATACTTTTTACATTTCAATCATATCATCCACTTAAAAAATGTCAAATACTTTTTACATTCTAAATTCTTTCGATCATTATAATGGAAAAACAATCATCCGCACATGGCATGTACCTTTTTCTTTTCTGTCATCATCTATCTTTTTATATGATTGCTTTTTCGCTCTGCCTTTTTTAGTTCTTTTCACCCATTTTCATCTATACAGGTGCAAGCTCACTATGCAGCATTTCCTTCTTTTTCATATGATACTAAGAGTTTTCCTCAAAAGGTGACTTCTTTCGGCAAGATATGAGGAGAACTGCACAATGAATAATTATTTGATTATTTGAAAAATTATTACAATTGACCCTTTCCGATCAAACATTTGTTTTATACAATAACATTACGCAACCTGAATCTACTTTGAAAACAAAATAAGGAGGGCTTTCTTATGAAAGGTGAAATTCGCTTAATTCCGTATGAAGTAAAAGCCAATGTGATGGAAGCGAAAGAGACGCCGGAAAGTATTCAGGAGATTAAAGCACCCGAACTTTGGTCAAGTGGCTTCAAAGGAAAAGGCATAACCATTGCTGTCCTTGATACAGGTTGCGACACGGAGCATCCCGATTTAAAAGATCAGATTATCGGAGGAAAAAACTTTACCGATGATGACAATGGAGATGCTGAGAATGTAAAAGACTACAACGGGCATGGTACCCATGTATCAGGAACGATTGCAGCAACGGATCAAAATGGCGGCATTTTAGGTGTTGCGCCTGAAGCCAAGCTGTTGATCGTAAAAGTTCTTGGAGGGAAAAATGGCAGCGGGAAATACGAATGGATTATCAATGGCATTAACTATGCGGTTGAGCAGAAGGTTGATATCATTTCCATGTCTCTCGGTGGGCCAAGCAATGAACCAGAACTGCAAAAGGCCATCCAACATGCGGTAAGCAGCGGTGTGCTTGTTGTCTGCGCAGCAGGAAATGAAGGTGACGGAGACGAGCGTACTGAAGAGTTCTCCTACCCAGCTGCATACAATGAGGTCATTGCCGTCGGCTCTGTCTCTCTTGCAAGAGAATCCTCTGAATTCTCCAATGCGAATAAAGAAATCGACCTCGTCGCTCCAGGTGAAGACATTTTATCCACTCTCCCTAACCATAAATACGGAAGACTAACAGGCACTTCCATGGCTGCCCCTCATGTGAGCGGTGCACTCGCCATTATTAAAAATGCCGAAGAAGAAGCGTTCCAGCGTAAGCTGACAGAACCTGAGGTATATGCTCAGCTCGTACGAAGAACCCTTCCGCTAAAACAATCGAAAACCCTTGTAGGAAACGGGTTTTTATATTTAACTGCACCAGATGTGCTTCTTGAGAAAACATTGGAAGCAGAACTTTTGTCTCTATAGGTACATTTTAGGTCCTGAGAAAAGATAGAATTTTCTCAGGATTTTTTTAATTAAAATTATTCAAAATTTACTTTGACGAAATGAAGTGAACGTTATATAATCGAACACAATAAATTCATAGTTTGAGAGTCGGTAATTCGATCACACGTCGAATTTTAATTGGGAAGACCGGTGAAAATCCGGCGCGGTCCCGCCACTGTAAGTGAGGAGAGCTTTTCGTTAATAATCCACTGTCATGAGGATGGGAAGGATGAAAAGCTTGCAGATTCGCGAGCCAGGATACCAGCCGCTCTATCACATCAAACCCCCTACGGTTGATAGGAGATGTCGGAAAAGCGTTCGTCATTGATACTTACGCCTTCTTTCGCACACACATTTTGTCTTTTTAAACCAGACATTTGCCCTCATCAATCTTGATCATGAGTGTGAGTGTCTTTTTATATTTAGAGGAGGAATTGGAATTGACAATTGTTAAAACAAGTAATCTAGGTTTCCCGCGAATTGGTTTAAACAGAGAATGGAAAAAAGCACTTGAGTCTTATTGGAAAGGTCAAACTGACAGAGAAACCCTCTTAAGCACACTCGATGAACAATTTTTAGCCGCTATTAAAACTCAAATTGATCAACAAATTGACGTTGTTCCTTCTGGAGACTTTACCTTCTATGATCACGTGCTGGATACTGCCGTTATGTTCAATTGGATTCCAGAGCGCTTCCGCAGCTTGAAAGACCCGCTAGATACATACTTTGCGATAGCAAGAGGAACAAAAGATGCTGTCTCAAGTGAAATGACAAAATGGTTTAATACAAACTATCACTACATCGTTCCAGAATACGAAAAAAGCACAGAATTCAAACTCACACATAACAAACCGCTTGAAGCATACGAAAAGGTGAAAAAAGCGTTCGGTGTTGAAACAAAACCTGTCGTCCTTGGTCTTTATACATTTGTTTCTCTTTCTAAAGGCTATGAAGCCAATGAAGTGAAAGAGATTCAGCAGCGCCTAGTGCCGCTTTATACTCAGTTGTTAAAAGAACTTGAAGAAGCCGGTGTAAAATGGGTTCAAATTGATGAGCCTGCTTTAGTCACAGCTTCAAGTGAAGACGTGAAAGCAGTAAAAGCCATCTATCAAACGATTAAAGAAGCTGTACCTGCCTTAAACGTTCTCCTTCAAACATACTTTGACTCAGTAGATGCCTATGAAGAGCTTGTCACGTATCCTGTTGAAGCCATCGGTCTTGATTTTGTCCATGATCAAGGACGAAACCTTGAACAAGTGAAAAAACACGGCTTCCCAAAAGATAAAATTTTAGCAGCCGGTATCATCGACGGCAGAAATATTTGGAGATCAGATCTAGGAGAAAGATTATCGTTTATTTCTGAAGTAATTGCTGACGTGCAGCCGAAAGAAGTATGGCTACAGCCTTCAAGCAGCCTGCTACATGTACCAGTTGCAAAACATCCGAGCGAACAGCTTGAAGAAAAACTATTAAACGGACTTTCTTATGCCACTGAAAAGCTGGCTGAATTAACGCTATTAAAAGAAGGCTTATCAAAAGGAGCGGCTGCCATTGATGCAGACATCCATGCAGCAAATGAAGCACTTCTGACGTTAAAAGAATTCGCGAAAGGAACGAATGCGGACCTGACAGCAGAGCGCAACAGTCTTTCATCAAAAGATTTTAAACGTCCAGTTGCTTTTGAAGAACGACTACGCATTCAAAATGAATCTCTTGAACTGCCGCTTCTTCCAACCACAACAATCGGAAGCTTCCCTCAGTCAGCTGAGGTGCGCAGTGCTCGTCAAAAATGGCGCAAAAATGAGTGGACAGATGCAGAGTATGATGAATTTATTAAAAAAGAAACAAAAAGATGGATTGATATTCAAGAAGAGATTGGCCTAGATGTACTCGTTCATGGAGAATTTGAACGTACAGACATGGTTGAATACTTCGGTGAAAAACTCGCTGGATTTGCCTTTACAAAATTCGCTTGGGTTCAATCTTATGGATCACGCTGCGTGAAGCCGCCGATCATTTATGGAGATGTAGAATTTACAGAGCCAATGACAGTGAAAGAGACGGTTTACGCTCAAAGCTTAACAGAGAAAAAAGTCAAAGGAATGCTGACAGGGCCTGTCACGATCTTAAACTGGTCTTTCCCAAGAACAGATATCTCTCGTAAAGACATTGCCTTCCAAATCGCTTTTGCTTTACGCAAAGAGGTAGAAGCGTTAGAAGCAGCGGGTATTCAAGTGATTCAAGTGGATGAACCTGCGCTAAGAGAAGGTCTTCCTTTAAAAGAGAGTGATTGGGCAGCATACTTAAACTGGGCAGCAGAGTCATTCCGTCTATCGACATCGTCTGTTCAAAATGAAACGCAAATTCATACACATATGTGCTACAGCAATTTCGAGGATATTGTTGATACGATTGAAGACCTTGATGCAGACGTGATTACGATTGAACATTCACGCAGTCATGGCGGGTTCCTCGATTATTTAGAAAAACACCCGTATTTGAAAGGCCTTGGACTTGGGGTATATGACATCCACAGCCCGCGCGTTCCAGCTGTTGAAGAAATGAGTAAAATCATTGATGATGCACTGAACGTCTGTCCGACAGATCGCTTCTGGGTCAACCCTGACTGTGGACTGAAAACAAGACAAGAACCTGAAACCATTGCTGCTTTGAAAAACATGGTGACAGCTGCTGAAGTCGCTCGTAAAAAGCTAGCGCAGCACGCATAATGGACTCACTCTTCCCCTGCTGAACATTTGGCAGGGGTTTTTATGCGTAAATTGTCCTGTTCGATCTCCTCCTACAATGATTCCTTTTCTATCATGATTCGTTTATACTAGAGAAGTCAGTCGAACAAAGGGAGGAAGACAATGAATCACGAAGCTTTTTTACAACGCGCAATTGATCTTGCAGTAGAAGGAGTAAATAGTGGCACAGGCGGCCCTTTTGGAGCGGTCATTGTCAAAGACGGTCAGATTATTGCAGAGGGAAGCAACAATGTCACAACGAGTAATGATCCAACCGCACATGCAGAAGTGACAGCCATTCGAAAGGCGTGCCAAACACTACATACATACCAATTAGAAGACTGTATTTTGTATACAAGCTGTGAGCCTTGTCCAATGTGTCTTGGTGCTATCTATTGGGCTAGACCAAAGGCCGTATATTTTGCCGCTGGACACAAGGATGCAGCGACTTCTGGTTTTGATGACTCCTTTATTTATGAAGAAATCAACAAAGAATACGAATCAAGAAACATTCCATTTTACCAGCTGCCCCTTCAAAAAGCCCTTGCTCCATTTGAAGCATGGGACACATACGACAAAAAGAAAGAATATTAAAAAAAGACACCTGCTCCACAGCAGGTGTCAGTAGATTGTTGACAAAGGGCTAAATTTTAGCCCTTTTTTCTTTTCATTATTCCGCCACTTCAAGCTCTACTTCGATGTTTCCTCTTGTTGCTTTTGAATATGGACAGAATTCATGTGCAGCCTCAACAAGCTCTTTCGCTTTGTCATGGTCAAGCCCTTTAGCGGAAACAATCAGCTTCACGCCAAGTTTAAAACCGCCATCACTTTCATCTTTTAATAGACTGACATGTCCTTCTACTTCTGATTCAATTTCGACACCTTGCTTCTTGGCGACTTGTTCAAGCGCCCCTCCGAAGCAGGCCGCATAACCCGCTGCAAATAATTGCTCAGGATTCGTACCAGTTTCTCCATCTTTCTTTGCGTTTGGCATCACAATGTTGTGGTCAAGCACACCATCATCTGAACGAACATGTCCTGCTCTTCCGTGCTGTGCTTTTACTTTTGCAGTAAATAATGGTTTCATCTTGATCTCCTCCTTCTTCTACTTATACCTTTCACGTTCTATTCGTTGCTCAAACATTTATGGCACATTGAAGAATTTTTCATTTTTAGTCTGTATTTATTTTAAAAAGGAAGAAAATCTTATACAATGATAAGTATGACAAAAAATAGTTGGTGACAGATATGACAAATGAATTTGAACATATGAAGCTGGAAAATCAGCTTTGTTTCTTGTTATATGCAAGTTCAAGAGAAATGACGAAGCAGTATAAACCATTATTAGAAGAGTTAAATATCACATACCCGCAATATTTGGCACTGCTTTTGTTATGGGAGCATGGGACATTAAATGTGAAAACAATGGGAGAGCTTTTATATTTAGACTCCGGTACACTCACACCTATGCTAAAACGAATGGAACAAAATGGACTCATCATCCGCGAACGTTCGAAAGAGGATGAGCGTTCGGTCCAAATTCGTTTAACAGAATACGGAGAAGCTTTACAAGAGAAGGCCACTTCGATTCCATTTCAAATGCTGTCTGGAACAGGCAGATCAGAAGAAGAGCTGAAAACACTTCGCGCTTCTTTACATGAGCTTTTGCAAAAATTAACACAATCAAAAGGCTGAGGGAATATTCCCTCAGCCTTTTTTTGATGTTTATTATTGAGCGACAGCTACTAATTCTACTTCAATGTTTCCTTGCGTTGCTTTTGAGTATGGGCAAACGCCGTGTGCTTTATGAACAAGTTCATCAAGTGCAGATTGCTCAATGCCAGTTCCTTTTACTTCTAATTTGACACCTAATTTGAAACCGCCGTCTGAACTGTCTTTGACTAAGCTTACATGTGCCGTTACTTCACTTTCAAAACGGATACGCTCTTGTCTTGCGACCATTTGAAGGGCTGAATCAAAACATGCAGAATAGCCCGCTGCGAATAATTGCTCTGGATTCGTTGCTTTCTCAAGCTTTTTCGCTCTTGGCGTTCCTGGCATTGCTACATCATGCTCTAGTACACCATCTGTTGAAACAACCTTACCTTCTCTTCCTCCTACAGCTGATACCGTTGCAGTAAATAAAACTTCTGACATGAATATAACCCTCTTTCGCTCTATTAATGTTTTCTACAATTGAATTGTACACAATTTAAATTCAAGAGTCAATGAAAAACACTCACTTTCATCTTTCCTCCATTTATTATTTTTATGAATGTACATCGCACGATGATGGAACCAATCAAGGCAATTAAAAAAAGCCCTTTAAAAAGGGCTTTTTAGATCGTGATATGCTGCGGATTCGGTTTTTCTAGCGTATGGTTTCTGTTATCGGGGTCGGCATTAGGTGATGTGATCCATAATGCCAAGATCGTGATGCTTGTACAGACGACTGCCCATTTTTTAAAATTCATATAAACAATCCCCTCTCTGAATATAGATACGAGCATGTTCCGCTTCCCCATAGAACATGGAAGATTTTTCATAATCCTCCATTTCATTATAATACTTTGCGGTGTCTAAAGCCAGCTCTTCTATATCTGGATATGCATAGGAAGATTCTAAAAAATGGAAAATTCGTTTAATATGCTCTGCATCTTGTCGTAAGTACAACGCTTCTAAAAAAATGGTCTTCTGAATATGAATGTCATCCTGCAGAGCTTCTGCTCGTTTCATACATTCTTCTCTGTAATATAATGCTTCATTGTTTTTACCTTGTTTGTATAAGATCTGAGCGGCTGTATAAAGAGGGTCTATCGATCGACGAAGATGATCAGATTGGTTTTGATCAAATAATGAGATGGATTCTTTCATTAAGTCGAGTGCGCGGTTCAAGTCTCCCATTCTGTAATAGCTGTTGCCCATATTAAACAAAGAAGAAGCAATAAAACGCACATTCTGAAAGTCTCTTGACCTTGCAAGTGCTCTTTCGAGATGTGGCAATGCCTTTTCATGCCTTCTCATATCATCATAATTACCGGCTACAATAAATTCACACTGAATGGTACGAAGCGCATATAGTTCGTGCTGAATATAGACATCCAGCGCTAGTTTGGCATGGTGCATCGAAATGTGTGTTTGTTTCATGTGATAATATATTTCTGACATTTTAAAATGAAATTCTGCACGTTCAATATCGTCGGATACAAAAGAAAGCTTGTGCTCTGCCTTTTGATAGGACGATATGGCAGCAATGTACTCTCTCCTGCCGAACTCATACATGCCTCTGAAGAAATGATAGTAATATTCAAGCATGCCTGTGACATGCGTTTGATGCTCATCTATTTCTTTCGAAAGCTCGGAAAAGTTGGCGCGAAGCTTTCCTTCCTTTAATGGCTTTAAATAATCGAGCATGACCTCATGCCTGAATTCCATTAAAGAAAAATAGAGAAGCAAATTCTGATCTTCTTCCATTGAATCAAGAGAGGTGCGAATTTCCTGCTTTAACTGTTCTGCTTGTTCTGAATCAAATCTGCGGATTAATTCATACCACTTGTTGATTTTCACTCCAATATCCGAAGAGGGAATGATTTTCGCCATACGTTGCCTTCTCCAATCTTCTCAAAATATAAAACATTACCATATTTTATCATACTTGACCGGAGAAATACAAAAATGAAAGGAAAAAGAGAGCCTTGTGCGATAAGACTCTCTTTTTGGATTGGTTATTCTCTTATTTGTCCTTGACCACGAATCACAAATTTTTCAGAGGTTAGGGCTGGCAGACCCATTGGTCCTCTAGCATGCAACTTTTGTGTGCTAATGCCGATTTCCGCTCCGTAGCCAAATTCAAAGCCATCTGTAAACCGGGTGGATGCATTATGATACACAGCGGCAGCATCAACGGCTGTTAAGAAAAGTGCCGCATGCTGCTCGTTTTCCGTAATGATCGCTTCAGAATGCTTAGAGCTATACATTTGAATATGCTGTATCGCCTCTTCCATGGTCTTTACGGTTTTAATACTGACAATCGGCGCTAAAAATTCCGTTTCAAAATCAGTGGCCTTAGCTAATGTGGCACTCGGTGCAAGTGCACATACTGCTTCATCGCCCCGTATCTCTACACCATGTGTCTGAAGTGCTTCAAAGAGCGAAGCGCCATGTTCTTTTGCCCATGTTTCATGAATGACAATGCTCTCAATGGCATTACAAACAGATGGTCTTTGTGTTTTCGCATTCAGAACAATTTGTTCAGCCATTTCTTTTTGGGCTGTTTCATCAATGTAAATATGACAATTCCCTGCACCCGTCTCCAGTACTGGAACAGTAGACTCTCTCACAACAAGATCAATTAAATGTTTCCCGCCGCGTGGAATAAGGACATCTAGATAGTCATTTAAAGTGAACAGGGTTTTAGCTGTCTCACGGCCTGTATCTTCAATCAATTGTACACTGTCTACTGGAATATCCGTTGGTTGCAGCGCTTCATGAATGACTTTCACAATCGCTTTATTACTATGAATGGCCGATGAACTTCCTCGAAGAATCACAGCATTTCCAGTTTTCAAGCAAAGAGTGGCCGCATCGACTGTCACGTTTGGTCTTGCTTCGTAAATCATCCCAACCGTTCCAAGAGGCACACGTACTTTTTCAATGAAAAGCCCGTTTTCTTTTTGAATGGTTTCTAATGTTTCACCAATTGGGTCTTTGAGCTGAATGAGTTGATGCGTAGCGTCTGCAATCGCTTCAATTCTCTCTTCTGTTAATGTAATTCTGTCGATCACAGATGGCGTGAACTCTTTGTCTATAGCCGCCTGAACGTCCTTTTGGTTCTCGGCAATTAAATAAGCTGAAGATGCTTTTAATGCTTTTGCAATAGCGTCTAATGCAGCATTCTTTTGTTCAGTCGTTTTTAATAGCAGCTGATCTTTGGCTGCACTTGCCTTTTTTGCTTTTTCTAGAACTTCATTCATCGTTTTCCCTCCTCAGTTTTGTATGTGCTGAACCCAGTGATCTCGGTGAATGACTTCAGGTTTTTCATGAGAAAGCTCATGACTTCGCATCCCTTTGATGCCAAGAAGCTCATCAGAATCATACAATGTTTGTCCTTTACCGACTAATCCGTTTGGACCAACGACTTCGACGACCTCTCCTTTAGAAAATTCACCAGCTACATCAATGACACCAGCTGGAAGAAGACTTCTTCCATTATGCAAAATCGCCGTCTCTGCCCCCGCATCAATCATGATCTTCCCAGAGACTGGTGAGTGGAATTGAATCCATTGGCGACGGTTATTGACTGATGATAAGTCTTGTTCACCAATATATGTGCCGTTTCCTTGACCAGCGAGAATGTGAAGAAGCTTGTCTTCTCCTGCACCTGTGCCAATGAAGACTTTAACGCCAAGGGAGAGAGCTGTTTGTGCAGCTGAAAGCTTAGATTTCATCCCGCCTGTTCCAACCTTTGAACCCGTACTCTTCGCATATGAGAACAATTCATCTGAAATGTGAGTCAGCACATCAAACCGCTTCGCATCAGGATTCTCACTTGGATTGGCATCATAAATTCCGTTGATATCTGTTAAAATGATCAATTGGTCTGCATGAATTAAGCCACTGACCAGTGCTGATAACATGTCATTATCACCAAAGGTAAGCTCCTCGATGGACACAGAATCATTTTCATTAATGATCGGTAAAATTTTTCTTTCGAGCAGTTCCATCATCGTTGCGTAAGCATTTCGATATCTTGTACGATCTGAAAAGTCATTACGTGTTAAAAGCATTTGTGCAGGCGTCATCTGAAACTGTGAAAATAGTTCTGTGTATTTCTGCATTAACAAGCCTTGACCAACGGCAGCAGCAGCCTGCTTTCCTTTTAAGGTCACAGGTCTTGACGGATATCCTAAACTGCCAAATCCCGCCGCAACGGCACCTGACGAAATGAGAATGATTTCATGACCTGCCTCTTTTAGCTTTGCGATGGCTTTGACATGATCCTGCATTTTGTGTTCATCAATGGCTCCCTTTTGCTCTGTTAATGAACTGCTACCAATTTTTATGACGATCCTTTGCTTTTTCATCATTGATTCCCTCCGCTATACCTTTCACCACATAAAAAATCCCTTTTTCTCCTTATGTAAAGGACGAAAAAGGGATTTTCCGTGGTACCACCTTCATTGAATAAGCATACGTCTGCTTATTCCACTCAACTCCTGTAACGCCAGGCATGCGCTTAGATTTTTCCTCTAAGGCTCAAAGGGTAGGTTCAGCAGCTGTCTGCGGCAAATGTTTCAGCATGTCATTTGCTCTCTTTACACAGCAGGTCCTGCTTACTATTCCTTCTCAACGCTCGTTAATTTTTTTATATTATCACCAATTGCTTCAGAAAAGTCAAGCGGTCAATTAAACACAATCGTTTTATTCTCATGGACAATGATTCGATCTTCTAGATGCCATTTGACAGCTCGGGCAAGCACGCTGCGCTCAATCGTGCGGCCAATATTTTTTAATGCCTCTGCATCATCTCTATGATCTACCCGCTCAATATCCTGTTCAATGATTGGCCCTTCGTCTAAATCATTTGTCACGTAATGAGAAGTCGCACCAATTAATTTGACTCCCCGCTCGTATGCCCGCTTGTATGGGTTTGCACCGATAAACGCTGGCAGGAAGGAATGATGAATATTGATGATTTTGTTCGGATGCTGTTCAATAAAGGCTGGCGTCAAAATTTGCATGTATCTAGCAAGCACAACCGCATCAATATCATATTCTTCTAATAATGCAAGCTGCTGTTTTTCTGCATCTTGGCGAATGTCTTTATTTGCTTTCACGAAGTGGAATGGAATGCCGAGTGCTTCGACTGTATCTTTTGCCGTTTCATGATTGCTGATGACAACCGCTATTTCAGCCATTAAATTACCGCTTTGCCATTCCCATAAAAGTTCATGTAAACAATGAAGCTCTTTGGACACAAAGATCGCTAGCTTTTTCAGATCACTTGCACGCGACATGCTCCATGTCATGTGAAATGATTGCGCAATTGGCTCAAAACTGCTTTTCAATTGATCTAAGTTGGCAGAAATGTCTTTCCAATCAAATTCAATTCTTAAAAAGAACCGGCCGCTCTCATGATCTGTTGTGTATTGACTAGATTCAATGATGTTTGCTCCATGTTCAAATAAAAAAGTAGAAACAGCTGACACAATACCAGGCTGATCCGGGCAGCTGACTAAAAGCCTTCCTTTTTGCTCATGCTTTTGTCTGTGTAATTCAAGTTTCTCTGTAATCAATGTTCTCATGTCTTATGACCTCATTTACATTTTTCATTCTAATGAAATATTATACTGGACTGGAAAGAGAAAAAGCAATTAAGCGTCGTATTTTTTATTGAATATTCATTCAATTCTGCACCTGGCGTGATATAATATGAATAGACCTTTTATCACAAAAGGAGTGATGGAGATGAAAAGCATGACTTTGTTTGGTAAAGTGAGCTTTTGGCTCGGCATCGTATGTCTAATCACGGGCATTTATCTATTTATGACCGGAGAAAGACTCATTCCTTTACTTACATTTGGTGTATGTTTTCTGCTTGTGAGTCAGCTTTACCGCAAAAATGAAAACGATCCCAATCATCATTCGATGTAGCAAAAAGGCTGGCACATGTTTGCCAGCCTTTTCTTATTCAATGATTTTCAACCCGACCGCTGCTGATAAAATGAGTGCGATAAAGAAAATACGTTTTGCGTCTTTCGACTCACCATAAAACATCATCCCAACAATCGCTCCTCCAGCTGCTCCGATTCCTGTCCAAATCGCATACGCCGTTCCCATCGGAATTGTATTCATCGCAAGAGACAGCATCAAAAAGGATAGCGAAAATCCAGCTGCTATGAAGAAAATCCATTTAACATGGCGATCTTTCTGGAATTGATTCATCATGGTGACACAAAGCATTTCTAAGATGCCTGCCCCAATGAGTAAAAGCCAGCTCACGATTCAGCCTCCCCTTTCTTTTCACCTGTGGTCAATTTGAGTCCTAATACACCGCTTAAAAGCACCATGATCAAAAGTAATTTTACTAGCTGTACCGGCTCACCCATGACCATCCCTACTATGACCGTACCGGCTGTTCCAAGTCCGGTGAAAACGGCGTAAAGTGTGCCAACTGGAAGTACCGTCGTGGCTTTCAGGAGTAAATAAAAGCTGACAACAATACAAACGATGGTTGCACTCCATTCCAATATAGAGCCAGCATATTTCAACCCCATCACCCAGCCGACTTCAAATACGGCTGCAATCAAAACATTTCCCCATTTCATTCGATCTCTTCCTTTCTTACCGATTCCAAGCAATAAAAAAAGCCCGGAAATCGATCGTTTGATCAAATCTCCCGGGCTTTTATCCCTCCGTGTCCATACGGTCTATTGTCTAGACCCTATGTGTTTTCTCTCGGTCCAGACTGCGCTGCCCGCACGGAACCCTAGAAAACCAATTCATGATAATCAGATCTAGCATACAGCCGATTCTGTATGAAAAAGTGTATCACACCCTGATATGCCGGTCTACCACTTTGCTTTTTCCCTTCAAATATACTTGTTCATTTTTCGAAAGAAAGTGGATGAAAGCGAAGTATACTAAATGTTAGAAAGAGGAACGACCACATCACTGATATAATAAAACAAGAGGTGGATCAAATGATGATGACCGACGAACAAAAACACGAATTTTATCAAGCACTTATTGATAAGAATCCGCAATATGATGGCACGTTTTTTGCTGGTATTAAAACAACCGGCATCTTCTGCCATGCCACGTGCACTGCTAGAAAACCAAAATATGAGAACTGCGAGTTTTTCTTTACAGCAGAGGAGGCGCTGCTTGCAGGGTATCGGCCGTGTAAGCGATGCACGCCTTTAACATATCCTAACAGCATTCCAGAAGAAGTCAAAACACTTGTATCAGCAGTTGAAGAGAGTCCTGAGAAACGGTGGAAAGAAGAAGATTTTCGCCAATTAGGGATTCACTCTGCAACAGCTCGGAGAAAATTCAAAGAAATCTATGGAATGACCTTTGTTCAATATGCTAGATCACGCCGAATGGGGCTAGCGTTTAAAGAGATTCTGAACGGAAAAAAAGTCATTGATCAGCAAGTCACCTTCGGTTACGAGTCTTCCAGTGCCTTCAATGATGCCTTTACGAAAATCATGGGGAATCCACCCAAAAAGGCGCAAGTCAATATTTTGCATGCGAATTTTATTTCTACTCCGATTGGGCGGATGATGAGCATTTCAGATGCAACCCATGTGTATTTGCTTGAATTTATGGACAGGCGAGGATTAGAAAGAGAAATTGAGAACATCAGAAAAAAACATCATGCCCGTATTTTAGTTGGAGAAACAAACGTCCATCAGCAATTAGCAAAGGAATTGGCCTTATATTTTGAAAAGAAACTCACGCAGTTTACTGTGCCACTTGCTATACATGGCACCCCTTTTCAGAAAAGGGTATGGGATCTTCTATTACAGATTCCGCCAGGCGAAACGAGATCGTATCGAGATCTTGCCATCATGCTTGGCGATCCCCATTTGGTTCGGGCAGTTGGAAATGCAAATGGTGCCAATCAGTTGGCCATCATCATTCCTTGTCACCGAGTCATTCAAACAAGCGGTGAACTTGGCGGATATGGCGGGGGAATCGAACGAAAGAAATATTTACTTCAGTTAGAACAGCGTCTATAAAAGAAAAAGCGGCTCTCCTTATGATTCAAGCGAGCCGCTTTTTCCGTCACGAGTAACACTGTAAACATCAATCATTTGATCCCATTTTGAAATGGTTTTTTCTTTTTTCATCCCCATTTTCATTGCGACCTTGACTGACGCTTCATTGTCAGGGCGAATTAAGCTGACCATTCGCCTCACCTTCATTTCGTCAAAACCATACGCAAGACAGCCTTTTGCAGCCTCAACAGCATATCCTTTTCCCCATGCCGATCTCTTTAGCATATAGCCAATTTCAAGCTCTGTTTGTCCTTCGACGTTTTGGAGAACAATTCCGCTTTGTCCAAGTGGTTCTTTCGTTTCTTTTTCTTCAATGATCCACAGGGATGTATGGTACGTGCGGTCATTCTTTTGATTCCAAGCAATCCACTCTTTTGTCTGCTTTTCATCCTTTAGTGAAGGATAATACTTCATGACCTCTTCATCTTGGAACAGCTTTTCATATAAAAAAGGCGCATCGTCTTCATCCATTGTTCTCAGTCTGAGGCGCTCTGTTTCAAGCACGATCCGTGTTTGATGTGCCATTTTTTATCCCCCCCTGCTTACTTGCTAAAAATATCTCCGAACAACCCATTTGAATCTGGGGCAAAGTAATGGAACCCCGCACCCGTTAAACTAGCAGCTAATGCGGTCCACATGATTAAACTGACCGTCATCCACACAGTGACTTGTTTTCTTTTCGTACCGAAGCTCATACACATAAAAGCCGCTAAATGACTGCCAATAATAAAAGGACCAATAAGTGCCAGACCAGGGAGACCGTACCGTTCCCAAACCTTTCTGGCTTTCAGCTGTTTTTTCTCTCCTTTTTCATCATGTTTCTCCTCTTTCCTCTTCAGCCACCACGCTTTAAATCGGTCCACGAAGACGATGAGTAGCAAGACGGTAAGAAAGTTGCCGACGAATCCAATAACTGCCGTTGTCACAGGATGCAGACCACTTAAAATCCCTAGCGGAACGACACCAACCACTTCAAAGAAAGGTAAAGCAGCCAATATAAAAACGAGTACATACCCCCATACAATATCCAATCACAGAACCCCTTTTCATTTTTGTCCTCTTCTTATTGTAAAGAAAAATGTGATCCCATATCTACATTTTTTTAGAAAAAGAAAAGCACATCGCAAGTGATGTGCTCCAGATTGTTGACAAAGGGCTAAAATGAACTTTATTTTAGCCCTTTGTCTTCTTTTCAGCTTGATAGAAAACCTTTGCAGCCCTAGGAAGGACGAGTACTGGCGCGGAGCGAATTTGACATTCGTGAGCACCAGCACGCAGGACTGACAAAGAATGCGAGGGTTTGTCTACACGCTGAAGCACATCGCAAGTGATGTGCTCTATTTACATTAAATGTTCATTTTTTTTGTTTGTTTTCCGTAAAAAAGCGATTGTGAGCAAGACTAAAATCACAATGGATACCAGACTTGTGAAAAGAAGCATGAGAGGCGATGTCCATCCAAGCCATTCGAATAGGAGTTGCGGTCCAAAGAAGATCAACGGAATGAGCGACATCATATTCGCCTTTAATATAGCATTCAATAAGACAATACACAGCAGCAACAGAAGAATGACGCCCCATCTTTGGCTCGAGGTCAGCACAAGTAAAGGAGTACCAAGTTTTTGGTCCAATAATTTCACTGTGATCAAGGCTGTCATCTGAAAAACACCTAATATCCAAAAGTAAAAGAATGCCCTCCTGCTTGTTTGAAAGGCAGAAGCTCTAAACATCACAATGGTCATGATCACATTGGCCACTATGATGAGCGGATAACCAATGAGTGCATACCAAGAATACGATAAACTTTGACTGATGGCATCTGCTAACATCATGTAAAAAAGAGATCCAATTAAAAAAGCACTGACAAACGGAACCCAGTCTTTATGATTTCTAGAGAGCTCTTTCGCTAGCTCATCAGCAAAGCCCCGTGGATCTCCGCCAAATACATCTTCCCCTGTTTTCCCATCTTTCTCAGCTTCGACAGCGTGTGTCGTTAATTCATCCATCACTTCGTCGATCTCGTCCTGATTTTTCCCTTTTGATATGAGATAGAGTTGCAGCTCTAATAAGATGTGTCTCGTTTCTTTTGTTACCATCTTCTCACTTCCCTTTATGTAATAATCGCTCTACATTCCCTGACAGCTCATTCCATCGCATGGTAAAATCTGTCAGCGCTTCTTCGCCTCTTTGTGTGAGCGTATAGTATTTCCTTTTCGGCCCGCTCGCCGATGCTTTTGTGGACGTACTGACCAGCTGTTCTTTTTGCATACGCAGCAAGATCGGATAAATACTTCCTTCACTAATCTGATCAAATCCATAGTGCGCAAGCTTCTTTGTCATTTCATATCCATAAATTTCACCTTCAGAAATAATGGACAGTAGGCATCCCTCTAAAATTCCTTTTAGCATTTGTGTTGATTGCGTCATCATCAATCCTCCGCTTTCAGTACCTTGCATGACAAGATAGTTTGATCTTACCACACACTATCTTGCTATGCAAGATACTGACCTAGAAAAAAATCACCGCATAAAGGGTGATTTTTACGCCCAAGGCTTATCCGTCCCAAGTGCGTCAGCCAAAGCTTTACTATGCTTTCGGCGGCTTTTTCTTTCCTCTGCCCGCTGCTTCGCTGTTTGATGAAGCATGATTTCTTCATCTGTTTCCGGCATGACTTGTGGAACTCGTTTTGGCTTCCCGTTTTCATCCAGCGAGACAAAGGTAAGAAATGAAGTTGCTGCGAGTCTGCGTTCTCCAGACATCAAGTTTTCTTTAATGACTTTGACGAATACTTCCATAGAAGATGTGCCGACCCATGTCACATAAGATTCTAAGCAGACGGACTCTTTCTGTCCAATCGGCTCTAAAAAATCAACTGAATCCATTGATGCGGTGACTGTTTCACTACGGCTGTGTCTTGCTGCCGAGATGGAAGCAATGTCATCTATATAACTCATTAATTTCCCGCCAAATAACGTTTGGTGGTTATTCGTATCGAGGGGGAATACCCTGCTGGTTTTCACAACTTTTGATTCCTTGCAGTATTTGAAATTTTCTTCACTCATCGTCATAGCTCCTTCTTGCTGTTTTCGTTGATGCGGAACGACTTTTATTAAACACTATTCTATTAGGTTTGTCTAAACTTTTTGCTTTAGTCTCTCATGAGAGATTTTCTTTCGGAAATGTTTCAACATTTACTAGAAGGAGGAATAATATAACTATCGATAAACAAGGAGGCCCTTTGATGGATTCTATGAAATCAGAGAAAGTGTATAAAACGCCGCAATGTATGAGTGAATATGATGATTTACAAGAAGTCCTCTTATGCAGTCCAATTTATATGGAAATTAAACAGATCATCAATGAAACCCAAAAGCATTTTGCAAGAGAAAATATTTCTCAAATCAAAGCCCTCACGCAGCATAAGCAATTCATCCAAACGCTGAAAAACCATCATGTCCGGCCTGTCCTTCTTCCTGCAAATGAACGTTTCCCTGAACAAGTCTTCACTCGGGATATTGGATTTACAATTGGACAGACTTTATTTGTTTCAAACATGGCAGCCCCTGTCAGACAAGGAGAAGAACATTCCTTAAAAGAATGGGCACAGACAAAAGGATGGACAACCATCACGCTGGATGATGGAACGATTGAAGGCGGCGATGTGCTTGTAGACCAAACACGGGTATTTGTGGGGATCAGCAAAAGAACAAATCTAGCCGCCATCCAGCAGCTCAAAAAAGAACTGCCGAATCACGACATCATTCCTATTCATCTTCCTTCTCACATTTTGCATCTTGATTGTGTGATGAATATTCTTTCTCATCATGAGATCTTGATTTACCCTGAAGCTTTTACGGAAAAGGATCTTCATATGCTCAAAAAGCAGTATGATCTCATTGAAATAAGTGAGCAAGAGCAGTTCACACTTGGACCAAATGTGTTGTCCATTGGTCAGAAAAAAGTCATCAGCTTACCAATCAATCAAGAAACAAATGCTGCATTAACAGCACGCGGCTACACCGTCATTGAAGTAGATTTTTCAGAAATCATTAAATCAGGCGGCTCTTTTAGATGCTGTACATTACCTATTAGGCGTTCATAAAAGCCAAAAAGCCAGCTTGTATTTACTCGCTGGCTTTTTAAACGCTTGTCTACTTCCCTTTATCTATTTCCTATCATATAAATGACAGGCCACTTCATGCCCATCTTCGACTGCTTGTAATACTGGTTTCTTGTCCGCACATACATCCATTGCAGCAGGACATCTTGTCCGAAATACGCAGCCGCTTGGCGGATTCACTGGACTTGGAATTTCTCCCTTTAAAATAAACCGCTTGCGTTTATCTTCCACATCAGGATCTGGAATCGGGATAGCAGACAGCAATGCTTGTGTATATGGATGAAGCGGTGTTTTATATAAAGCATCACTGCTGGTCATCTCCACGAGATGCCCTAAGTACATGACACCGATTCGATCGCTAATATATTTGACCATCGATAAATCATGGGCAATAAATAAAAACGTCAATCCTTCTTCTTTTTGCAGTTTTTTCAGCAAATTCACGACCTGAGCTTGAACGGATACATCTAGTGCAGAAATCGGCTCATCTGCCACAATAAACTTTGGCGATAAGGCTAGTGCTCTAGCAATCCCTATTCTTTGCCTCTGACCTCCGCTGAATTCGTGAGGATAGCGTGTAGCAAAATCATGACTTAGCCCCACCGCTTCAAGCAGTTCCTTCACACGCTCGAGCCTTTTTTTTTGACTGCCATACAATTGGTGGATCTCCATCGGTTCTAGCATAATATCTTTTACAGAGAGCCTAGGATTTAAAGAAGAATACGGATCTTGAAACACCATTTGAATTTGCCTATTGAAATCAAATGATTCTCGGTTCGATAAGTGATGGAGACTTTTCCCTTCATACAAAGCTTCACCTTCTGTCGGGTCATAAAGCCGCATGAGCACTTTTCCAAGTGTAGATTTACCGCAGCCTGACTCACCAACAAGACCAAAGGTTTCGCCTTGTTTCAGCTGAAAGGTGACACCATCTAATGCTTTTAACGTTCTTCCTTTCGATAGATGAAAATGCTTTTTTAAGTTGTTGACTTGCAGAAGTGGTTCACTTCCCATCACATCTCCCCCTCTCAGCTTTCAAATACCGCCTTGTTCCTGCCCATTCCTGTTCATATGAAGTACCAGAAAGAGAAAGAAGTTCAATCTGTCTGCCCGTTTTAGGCGAGTGAAGCATCATGCCATCTCCAGCATACATCCCTACATGGCGAACTGCTCCCTTCCCATTGTCATTGGCAAAAAACATGAGATCACCTGGCGCCAAATGGTTTGATGCGACTGGAGTTCCTTGAACTGCTTGGTCACTTGCGTCTCTCGGTAATACACATCCACACGCTTTGTACATGCTGTAAACAAAACCCGAACAGTCGTAGCCATAGCTACTCATGCCGCCCCACAAATATGACAGTCCAATAAATTGTTTTCCTATGGCTAAGGCATCCTTACCGCTCATAGAAGAAGGTGATGAAGCGCGGCGCACATCTTCTTTTTTGATTTCTCTTCTTCCTACTGGAGTTAGAACATCAAAGGAATCGCTCATTTCTTCAACAGGTACTAGTTCTGTTAAAAAACTAACCTCCATATCCGGTGTTCCGTTTTGATATAAAACCGCTTTTTTCTGACAAACAATCAAGGGACTAGCAGGTGGTTCACTCTCTGATACTTCATTTAATTGCTCTACAGGGATATAACCTGGGTAGCCTTGCGGGTGTTTCCGGCTCGCCTGCTGAGGGATGACAACTTTCATCCAGCCATTTGTCTCCTCCAGCCCAATGACTCGTTCGCCGAGCAGTACTTGGGTTTGAATAAGGTTTTCTTCACATAAGGCCAATTTCTGTTCATATGTTTGCTGATCAATCCATTCTTTGATCTGGACGGAGCTTTGAAGAACGTGTCGATCCATTTCTCTCGGCGACTGCGGTGCTGTCCATATATTTGCGACTGGAACCTTTGATTCATATAACATCATAAGACCCCTTTCACTCTTTGAATGCCTAACCCATGATGCGGCGGAAAGAGAATATCTTTTCCTTGATAGATAATTCCTCCGTCTATTAAGTCCTCTTTGAGCATAAGCGGCGCATCAAAATCATAACGGGTAATATTCGGCTGGCTTGCAGCAAGATGAGCGGCTGCGGTAATCCCTAGTTTTGATTCGATCATACTGCCAACCATGCACTTGACGCCGTATGCTTCTGCTAAACTATTGATTTTCAGCGCTTTTTTGATACCGCCTGTTTTCATTAATTTTAAGTTGATGAGATCACAGCTTCTCGTTTCTAACACCTTGATGGCATCATGGAGGCTAAAAATACTTTCATCTGCCATAATCAATGTGTCTGTTGCTTCCGTCACCCGGCGCAGACCCTCGATGTCTTCTTTAGGCACTGGCTGCTCGACTAGTTCAATATCGAATGCCTCCATTTTTCGAATGGCCACAACCGCTTCCTTCCATGTCCAGCCTTGGTTGGCGTCAAGCCTGATTTGAATATCCGGCCCGACTTTTTCTCGAATCCGTTTGATCCGCTGAATATCCGTATCTATATCATCTTTTCCCACTTTGATCTTTAAGGTACGAAAGCCTTCAGCTGCATATTGCTTCGCATCCTCTGCCATTTCTAGCGGACGGTTGACACTAACCGTGTAATCCGTTTCCAGCTGATCACGATAACCACCAAGATATTGATAAAGCGGCAGGCCAGCCTGCTTCGCTAAACCATCGTAAATCGCCATATCTATTGCAGCCTTTGCACTCGTGTTTCCTACAAGTACACGGTCGATCGCTGAAAAGATTTGTTCATATTGTGACAATGAGGCCCCAATCAAGATCGGCCTCATCACAGCGCAAATAGCATAGTCGATGCTTTCCAGTGTTTCACCTGTAATGACCGATGTCGGCACTGCCTCTCCGTAGCTGACATCACCTTGATCATAGGTGATGATCACAATAAGAGATGCGGCATCATACACCGTTCTTAATGCTGTTTTGAAAGGCTTCTTTAGCGGTACACTCGTTCTGCTTGTGCGAACATCTACGATTTTCATTTGATCGCCTCTTTCGCTGCAACACCTGGGGAAATATGCAGTTTTTTCCCTGTAGC
This sequence comes from Bacillus sp. 22190, assembly GCF_052045575.1. Lineage (NCBI taxonomy): Bacteria > Bacillati > Bacillota > Bacilli > Caryophanales > Bacillaceae > Bacillus > Bacillus sp. 22190. The sequence continues at coordinate 152,569 of NZ_JBQEPF010000008.1, forward strand.
ATCTAATGTAGCCTGCACGCCGATTGGAATGGCGAAGTTTGGAGATGAATGACCGATCCGAAAGCCGCCAAGTGCAGGTTTCTGTTGCGGGACAATATACGTCTCCCATAGCTGATCGAGCGTTAACGACTGCTCTTTCTTTTTCGGCTCACATTGATGAAAATCACCAATGATAAATCCCGCCGCATCATGTAATTTTCCTGCAGATGCTAAGTGCTGCATCATTCGATCGATTTTATATGGTTCTTCGTCAATATCTTCTATCAATAAAAGCTTCCCCTTTGTATCAATTTCAAAAGGTGTACCAAGTGTCGTGACGATAAGGGCAAGATTTCCTCCGGTGATTTCGCCTGAAGCCGTGCCATGATAAAAAGTGTGAAGAGGTGACAGGTGGTTCGTATACGAAAAGGCTTTCGGAGTGAATAGCTGTAAAAAGGTATCTTTTGTATACGGATGAACCTCCTCAAGTCCCACATCAGAGGAGAGCATTGGACCATGAAAGGTCACAAGACCCGTCTGCTGCTGAATCGCTGTATGTAAAAACGTAATATCACTGTATCCCCAAAAGATTTTTGGGTTCCGGCGAATGAGGTCATAATCAATGGCTTCTGCAATTCTTCCTGTTCCGTAACCTCCGCAAGCACAAATCACTGCCTTCACGTCTGGATCTTGAAACATGTGATGAATATCTTCCACTCGTTCATGATCATGACCTGCTAAATAACCATACCGGGAGTCGATATACTTCCCCTTTTTCACCTTTAGCCCTAAGCTTTCTAAAAAAGAAATACCTCTTGCTAATTTCAGCTCATCAGGCGGGCTTGCTGGTGCAATGATTCCCACTGTATCTCCTGTTTGAAGTGCCACTGGCAGATGGTTCATGCCAATCCCCTCTTTCTCTTCGTTTCTTTCAATCTATGGGCATCTTCTTCATAAGATGAACAAATAAAGGAACAGACGCTTTTTTCAAAGCGTCCCAGATTGTTGACGAAGGGTTAAAATGAACTTTATTTTAACCCTTTGTCTTCTTTTCAGCGTGATAGAAAACCTTTGCAGCCCTAGGAAGGACGAGCATCGGCGCGGAGCGAATTTGACATTCGTGAGCACCGAAGCG
>NZ_JBQEPF010000009.1:0-139697 GCF_052045575.1 Bacillus sp. 22190
TTGAAGTGACCCCCTAAATTTAGACGCGGTTTTTTTATGAGACAGCTTTCGAGGCATGAGTTCTATATTGTATCGGACTCATGCCTTTTAGTTTTGTCTTTATACGTGTGTGATTGTAGTAGTCAATATATTGTTCAAGTTCTTGCTTGAAGTGTTCGATGTTCTCAAATTTTTTTAGGTATAGAAATTCAGACTTTAAGATACCAAAAAAGTTCTCGATAACTGCGTTATCGTAACAGTTACCTTTTCGGGACATAATCTGTGTAATCCCACGCTTTTTTAAGGCGTGTCTATATTGCTTCATTTGGTAATGCCATCCTTGATCAGAATGTATCATTGGTTTCTCCTCTTCATTTAAACGGTTGAACGCCTGATGAAGCATCGTTGAGACGAGTGAATAAACAGGTCTTGAACCGACTGTATAGGTAATGATCTCACCATTAAATAGATCTAATATGGGCGAAAGATAGAGCTTCTGACCAAATAACTTGAACTCCGTTATATCTGTGACCCATTTCTCATTTGGTCTATCAGCTTGAAAATGCCGAGCCAAAATATTAGGCGCTATTTTGTTCACTGTGCCTCTGTATGAACGATATTTCTTCACTCGGACCATGCATTTTAGCCCTAGAGCTTTCATGATGCGCTGGACTTTTTTGTGATTCACCTTTTGTCCCCGGTTGATTAGTTCATCACGAATCCGGCGATATCCATAACGTCCTTGATGTTCCTGATAAATGGTTTGAATCATCTTTTTCAGTTCGACATCCTGATCAGGACGGTCTAAATGCTTGATCAAGTAATAGTAGGTACTGCGTGGAATACATGCGAGCTTAAGAAGTGATTTCACCGGATATTGATGCCTTAAATCATAGACTACTTGCGCTTTGTCTTGTTTGGTGATTGTTCCTTGTTTTGAACTAAGGCATTCAACTTTTTTAAATACTCATTTTCCATGCGCAAATGTTCTACTTCTGCCTGTAACGCTTCCATTGATCCTTTCGTTATGTCTTGTTTTCCAGTTTTCTTTTTCATAGACGGACGCCCCTTTTTCTTAGATTGAAGGGCGTCTACTCCTTGTGTTTTCAAGATGCGCTTCCAGTTCCAAAGCGTGGTATCAGAAGGCAGGTTAAAGAGTGCAGCTGTTTCCAAGATAGACGTCCCATGTTCATTCATATAATCAAGTACGTCTAGTTTATATTGGACTGGATAATTTGTATATGACTTTGAAAAAGCTTTTTCGCCATGATATTGATACTTTCTGACCCAATATTGAAGTATGCTTTTGTGCACGCCAATCTGTTTTGCAATTCCAAGCAGGGGTTCGCGGTCAACGAGGTATCGTTTTACAGCTTTGATTTTATCTTCAATTGTAAATTTAGCCAAAAGAAAAGCACCTCCAAATGTTAGACTGTGTCTAATATTTGGGGTGCACTTCAATTTCACTTGGGCGGCCTTTAGTGCTATTGAAACAGGACATGCATCAGCTCATCAAATGTCTTTGCATGTGTCAAGGATTGAAGGCGGTCAGGACTGTCTAACAAATCGACAGCTTGTTCAAAAAATTGATTCATGCAGGCAGCGTCATCTTTCTGAATGGCTAATAAGAAAATCAGAGATACTTGATCTCCCTGCCAATCAATCGGCTGTTTCAATCGTGCAATTGCCACGCAGGAGGTGCCTTCATTTGTGATGAGCGGGTGAGGCATTGCAATTCCCTTGCCAAGATAGGTCGATGACATTTGCTCCCGCTCCAGCACGGAGGAACGAAAAGAAGATGAAACAAGCTGATGCGCCTCCAGCCGGCTGCAAAGCGTATCTAATACCTCTTCTTTGCTGGAAAGGTTCACATCCAACAAGGTCAATCGTTCTTGGAAAAAAGCCATCAGCTCCTGCGAAGGGAAACTGTGTCCGTTTAACAGGTGAATGACCTCACTCACACGCTGGACATCATGATGTTCAAAAAAAGCATTCACTTGAATGATTGGTTTCCCTTTTGGTGCGAGAGGTACGGTTGTAATAATCACATCACATGGCAAAGTGGTGCTAAAAGCGTAATCCTGATAAGAATAAAGCTCAACAATCTCAAGCTCATGTTGAAAGGCCGCCTTCAATTTAATTTCAAGCAGCCGTGCCGTTCCTAGTCCAGACCCGCATACAATAATGGCCCTCTTTTTTTGTGAGGTGTCAAGATGACTTCTTTCAAATGAAGCAGCAATATGTAAGGCAACATATGCAGCTTCATCTTCATTTGGCGTCCGCACCAGCTGTAAGGCATTGAGTCCGCTGACAGCCAAATCAAACGGATAAGGATAAGAAGTTTTGATCTCATGCAAAAGCGGATTTTGTAAAGACACGCCGTATTGAATTCGATTTAATAATGGCTTCATATGCAGCATCAAATCTTGACGCAGGATATCGTCATCTACAAAACGATGACCGCTTGTTTTTTCAATGTGCTGGAGAAATCGTGTCACCGCCTGACGCACTTCTTCTGTCGTTTGGTGCTCATCGATTTCTTTCCACGTTTGATTCGCTAAGAGATGCATCACCAAGTAATCTGTTTCATCCTCTGATAAGGTGACGTGAAACGTGTCACTTATTTGATGAGTGATCTTTTGAGCGATTCTTGTTAACACTGGCGGTCTTTGTGTGTGAGTGGTACTGGCGGGTATCCGCTGTTTTTTTTGCGTTTGCTGAATGGCAATCGCTAAGTGAATCACTAAATTCTTTAGGGCAATATCTTTAATGAGCAGTGATTCTTGATATAGATTTGTCAGCACAATGGATCGAATGGTTTCAAGTGAAATGTCAGGGAAATGAAGCTGTTCCCGCTCAGTTATATGAGATAGGGCGGGTTCTTCTTCAAGCAGTAAGTCTGCGTAGCACGTCCTTTTTTGCAATTCGTCTCCGTCTACTTTTAAGCCAAATCCGGGCTTTGAGACAAGGGTCATACCGTAACGGGCTAACAGCTCCCGTCCTTTTTTTAAATCACTGCTGACCGTCATACGGCTGATGAACAATTCTTCTGCTAATTGATCAATTTTTAAGTAGTCTGATTGAAGCAATAGTTTTCTCATCATAAATCGTATGCGCTCTTCTGCCATGACGGGTACGAGAGAGCGGGCAGGAAGCTTTTGCTGATGAAGCCAAAGCAGGAAAGCGTCTTGGTCACTTGTTAAGAGCGTATACCCTTTCCCGCGGATGGTCTTGATCATGGCTCCAGCTTGTGTTAACAGTTCGTTTGCTTCTTTGATTAAATTGCGGATGGAGCGGTCAGATAAGCGAAAAGAGGCAGTGAGCTCCTCCAGCTTCACGAACCCTTTCGTTTCAAATAGCCGCTGAATGAGCTGGTAGGTTCGAGTATCTGCCGTCATCATCATTGCGCTGCTCCTTGTTCTTTTAAGGCATCAGCTCCAAGGGCGATGGCTCCCATTAAACCAGATAATCCGTCAAAGGAAGGCTTTGTGACGATTTCATTTAATGGCTTTGGTAATTGTAAGTAACCATGAAGGCGCTCGTCTGTTTCTTCAAGGATGAGCGGCAGCAAGGCCGGCTGTTTCATGACACCTCCACCAAAAATAATGCGTTCTGGTGACAGGGTGAGTAATAAAATTGCGGTCATTTGCCCGAGATAATAAGCTTGAAGTGACCAGGCAGGGTGTTCCTCTGGCAGCATTTGTGCCAATGTATGATAGCGGCCTTCTATGGCAGGTCCCGATGCTAGTCCCTCTAAACAATCATGGTGGATCGGACAGCAGCCCCCATAGGTGTCATGAGGGTGGCGCTGAACGGTGATATGTCCCATTTCTGGATGAAGCAGTCCGTGAATGAGGCGGTTTTCAATATAGGCACCGCCGCCGATTCCCGTCCCAACCGTGATATAGATCAAGGAATTTGGTCTGTCTGTTTCTGTTGAAAAACGAGCTTCACCGAGCGCCGCACAGTTCACATCCGTATCAAGCTTCATAGGGAGACCGAGTGCTTGTTTTAAGGTTGAGAGTAATGGAAATTGGCGCCAAGCTGTTTTGGGTGTTTCGAGAATCGTTCCATAGCTGGGGCTGTGTTCTTTTACATCGACAGGTCCGAATGCGCCTATGCCAATCGCATCAACTGGATGCTCTGTAAAGTATTCGATCACTTGCCGGCATGTTTCTTCTGGGTTCCCTGTTGCAAAGGAAGTCATATGTTCAATCGTTCCGTCTGTTGTTCCGTAGCCGCAGACAAATTTTGTACCGCCTGCTTCGATGCCTCCAATTCGCATGATCAATGCCCTCCATTAAAGAGAGGCGGAATCCAAATGGATCCCGCCCCTACATGTTCATTTTTTCTTTACAATGTAGGTTTGTACCTGACAAGGTGTGAGCGGTTCAATGTGTAATGATCCATGTTGTGCTTTCAGTATATGTCCTTCAGGTGTTTCGCCTAAATTCGCTGTTTCTCCATGTTGTAGAGATGAACTATTGATTGAAGCGGCTGTTTGACGTGTTAAATATGGATTGAAGAGACGAATGACAATGCCTGTTCCATGCTCTTCTTTTTTCAAAGCGCTTAGAACGACCCCGTCTGTCTCAATGTCAAGCAGGCTATAAGTAGATTGTAAGTCTTCTTTTTCATCTCGGAAAGAGAAAATTAAACGACCGTTTAAAAAGTCTGCCCGCTCGTAGCACTGAACCGGGGTGGTGTAACGTTTAGCAAGCTGAGCCAAGTGTCCTTCATTCACCGCTTCTTGGCTATAGTGCATGCCAAAGGAGAATGATAGCGATCCTTGAAGCTGGGCGTCAGGTGTTTCTACGATTTTTTCTCCAGAAGCCCGGCCAGGACGATAAAGAAGGTTTTCTTTCCCCATTTTTCCGAAACAGCGGAAGAGTGTGTAAGCAATGGTTGTGTAGCCCGCGCCTGTGATTTGGTATTCTCTGACGCAGTCCGTCAAAAGAGAGACACCATATGCTTCATCGCGAAGTGCAACAAATGATTGCATGGGTTCAATGGTAATCGGTTTTTCTTCCCAATGTTCATTGTTCCACCATTCTAGCTCTTGCGTCAGCTCCGTTGGACGTTCGATGGTGCCAAACTGTTGATCGCTGAGTGATACGTTTGATGCAATACCTGTATCAAAGAGTACCCGTAGACGGTGGTCTAGCGCATGGTTGTCAACATTTACATGAAAACGGATGACCGCTTCATCTTTATTTAAAGCCACCTTCGCTGTGATCGGAAGGGAAGTCGTCACCTTTTGCTCCGAACGTTCCTCTAAATCATATGGGACAGTCAATTGAAGCTTGATGGTGAGCTCTTCCTGTAAACTGCTTTTAGATACGGTGATGTCAGCTGATGAGATATCTTTAGACGATACATAATGATCCTCACGCGGTGGTGAATAGTTATAAGAATCCCCATCATCTCCGTTGTCTTCAAAGATCATTTGCTCAGAGAAAGTTCGTCCGGTCTGTTTATCCGTAATTTCTAATGACCCATTGTCATTTGCTGCAATGCGGTAAAACGTATTTTCAATGACACGACCTTCTGTTTTTTCCAAAATGGATTCACTAAATTCATCGAACACCATGCTGACTTGTGTATAACCAACGGATGGCAAGTCGACTGCTTCAATGAGTAAAACAGCTTTCCATACTTGCTTTGGCATGTACACCTCTTTGCTTGGGTTAAGTGAAATCTGCTGTGCTAAGACATAATCTGTCACATCGGTTTTGCTTTTGACTGTGTAGTGAAGAGTTCGTCCATCAGCGTCTTTTAGTGTAAATGGACGTTCTGTGATAAAGGTTTCGACTTCAATGACTTCAGAGCGCTTTGAAGGCAGTGTGTTAAATAAAGTGAACGTGATTTCTTGCTCAGTTTGCAGCCGGATGGCGATGAGACGCATGTGTAAGTCCACAAGATTCTCGGCGATTTCCTTTGCCTGTTTATAGCGGAAGAAGACATCTTGATTCGTCGTATCACTGTTACAGCCACCAACGCTATCATGCGCTGCATTTTCAAACATGAGGTACCAAATATCACGTACGGTGTCATGCGGATAATCGTGTCCGAGAGAATAGCTGATTGTAAGGATCGGCTCCATCACATTGACAAGATAGTTTTCAATTTGATTGTTTAAGATTTTCAAATCTGCTCTTGTTGAAAAAATGGACTTATGAATTCGCATATGCTTGGCATGAATGAGCTCTCCTTCTAATGTCTCAAAAGAAGTCCGCTCTTTTTTCACTGCTGCAATGTAGTCTTCTAAACTGCTGATTTGATAGTGGTGCTCGTCTATTTCATTGGCTTTTTCTAATAAGTCAGGCAGGTTTTTACGAATAGGCGCCTGGTCAAAGCCATTTGGGAAATAGACATTCTTTGTCGTGGCTTTTGCTTGCAGCGCCCCGATTTTTTCAGAAAGAAAGGCTTGCAGGTCTTCATCCTTTTCAGGAATATTTCCTCCGTAGTAGTAGCCAAATGGCAGATTCACTGCAAACACTTCACTGCCATCAGCCCCGCGCCAATTAAATTCTGTGTGATTCGTCATATGATCAGAAACGCCGCGCCAAAAGGCTGTGTCGACAATACCAAAGCCTTGATAAATTTGAGGCATTTGTGCAGATTGACCGAAGGAATCAGGGACATAACCGACCTTCATGACATGTCCAAACTGCTGACAGCGCTCAATCCCATATTGCAGGTTTCGTACAATCGATTCCCCAGAAATAACGAGCTGATCCGTTTGTGTATACCACGGACCGATGATGAGGCGTTTTGCTGTGACGAGCTGTTTGATTCGATTTTCATCCTCTGGGCGCCATTTTAAGTAATCATCTAGCAAGGATGCTTGTGCATCGAGCATGAAGTAATGGAACCGTTCATCTGTTTCGAGGGTGTCCAATATGTCCATTACGCTTTTCATTAAGTAGATACGGGAGCGGGAGGTGGTAAAATACCATTCCCGGTCCCAGTGAGTATGTGGAATCACATGTACATTGACAGTCATTGTGTAACGACACCTTTCTTTGTTCAAATTATCCTTCTAGCACAAGGTCAAAATCATCTTCTTCTTTCTGCTTCTGATCATGTTCTGGCTTTTGGGGTTCTTTTTTCTCAGAGAAGTTCACAAGCAAGTTGGCGCCAATTCCAATAACAAGTGCGCCAGTTAGCGCGCCGATTAAATATGCCCACCAGTTTCCTACTGAGAAGAATCCGTATAGTCCGCCAATTGGCGGCATAATGTCATGGACACCTAATAAGGCAGCGACTCCGCTTCCAGCAGCACAAGCGACGACATTCAGCGGAATCAATTTCAAAGGATTGACGAGTGTAAAGGGAATGGCTCCTTCTGTAATCCCGATAATCCCCATCACAAGGCCGCCTCGTCCGGCTTCTCTGAAGGTAGGAGAGAAGTTGCGTTTTCGAATTAATGTCGCAAGCCCATATCCTAGCGGCGGAATGACAATCGCGATATTGACGAGAATGGCAGGAAGATAGACACCTGATAGGAAAAGCGCGTTACCAGCCATCCAAGCTGATTTATTCACTGGGCCGCCAAGATCAAAGCCAATCATGGCGCCTAGAATGAGAGCAAGTGCGAGTGTACTTGTTCCATCTGCGACCATGCCTTTGATCCATTCAATTAATGCGGTGTTCAAAGCCCCTAATGGACCGCCTAGCAGAACGGACATGAGAAGTCCGGTTAAGCCAACAGTAATGAGCGGTAAGATGAGCAGAGGGACGAGTCCAGCTGCGGAGCCTTGAATTTGAATTTTTCTTTTCACAAAGAGAGCGACATATCCGGCAAAGAAACCTGCAATGACGGCGCCGATAAAACCAGCATTTGTTGAGCTGGCAAGAGCTCCGCCGATAAAGCCGGCCGCAAGACCTGATTTATCCGCAATCGAATAGGCAATAAAGCCAGCGAGCAGTACGTTCATTAAGCCAATGCCTGTCCAGCCAACCTGTTCCATCAAATAGGCACCATGTAAAATGCCGCCTGCATCTTTATAGGCGTTTAAATCTGACACACCAAAACCTAACCCGACTAGTTTGGCTAAACCAACGATAAGTGAAGCTCCGATGATCACCGGAAGAATATAAGAAATACCGGTCATGAGGTGGCCTTCAATGACTTTTAATTTTGCTTTCATTCTGCTTTGCTCCTTTCTATATGGCATTGCTCTTGTTTATTGGGATTCAGATTTTTTCTTTTCAACCAGCGCAACGGCTTTTGTAATGATTTGCTCGGCATTTTTTAGGGCGCGTCCGATTTCGACACGAACAGTAGGAATACCTGAGAAGCGTTCAGCGTCGTTAATGTGCTGATTGGAGGCGATAATGCAAAGGTCTGCCTGCTTGGCTTCCTCTGCTGTAATGCCATTCACCTGTCCCATAATTCCTTGCTGTTCGATTTTAATCTCGTGTCCAAGCTGTTTACCCGCATTCTCTAATGCTTTTGCTGCCATTGGTGTATGAGCTAACCCTGCTGGGCATGAAGTGACACCGACAATTTTCATTGTGTAATCCCCTCTTTCAATTGTTGTTCAATGACTTCGTAATAATAGTCTGCTGTTTGACCGGGTTGAATCTTTTCGATGAAAGCAGGCTCCATTAAACTTGTGGCAATGCCAGACAGTAATTTGAGGTGTGTGACATTGGCCTCTTCAAGTGGAACGAGCAGTGTAAATAAATAACTTGTTGGCAAATCGTCGAAGCTTCCCCATTCAATGGGTTGTTCAAGTTCTAAAAAGAGAAGTGAAGCCGTTTGAACAGCAGAGCTTTTTGTATGAGGAATCGCAAAACCTTGCTGAAGTCCTGTTGAGACTTCGTCTTCGCGTTTCAACAAATCTGTTAATAACCCTGACTGATCGTTTGTAATGTGAAGGTCTTCAGCTTTCTCGGAAATGTATTGTAAAATCTCATTCTTTGATCGACCGTTTACTTGTGTAAAAACATGATCTTTTTGGAACAAGCTGATCCCTTCTCTCTTGTTTGTTAAGCGCTTACAATTTGATTGTAATGTACTTTTCGACATGGTTAAATAGCATCATTTTCCGTTTGAAATGGCAAAAAGTTTATGAAGCGATCAGACTAGCCATCTGAATATCTCAAATCCTAGCTTAAAACGAGTTTAATTATGTCAAAAATAGATTCTACTAAAAAGGATTCTGTGATATTCTTCCAAAATATTGTAAAAGATAAGGGGGTCTTTTCATGTTTAAAAAGCAGGTCAAATCCTGTGTGGTTGTACTCATGGCCATCATTCTATGTATGGCTGCATTACCTGGGTACGAAGCATCAGCAGTTAGTAAAGGCACAAGTGTCAATGAAGCCATTGGGTTGAAAGATGGTGAAGTCATCTCAGGTACATTACAGAATGAAAAAGAAGAGTCATGGTACCAAATCACGCCATCTGCGGATGATGTGGCAAAACATACACATATGCAAATTTCTGTCAAAAGCAAACAAGTGTTATCTGTATCGGTCTACCCAAGTAAGGATAGAGCGATAAAGGATGACACTTATTCGAGATATCGTGTGGACACAGCAAGTGGAGAGACAGAAATCAACTTCCCGCATGCATGGTCAGGTCCTTACTATGTCAAAGTGCTGTATTTAGGTTCAGAGGAAGACAGTCGTGATGAGGAAGAGGATGCAGCATATACAATCGGGTATAAAGGTGCGGATCTTCCGCCATCTGAACCGATTTTTCCTGAAGAAGAAGAACCAACGATCATCATTATTGAGAAAAAGCATGGACGTGAAATTCTTCAATCCATTCGTACGATCGAAGACAAACGATTCAATGAAACAGCCGATGGTCAGAAGCTTACACGTCTGCTACAAAAAACAAAGCCGTTTCTCAAATCTAAACTCATCAACAATCAAAAAAAGCAGCAAACGGTGTATAATCATTTGTTTACATTGAAATCATTGCTAAATGACGTAGAGAAAAATGGTGCATTCAGCGGTCATATCGTCACAGAGAAAGAGCAACAGGCAATCCGTTCCCTTTTTGATATGCTCAAAGAGGCGAGTCCAGCCTATTTAAAAAAGGAATTAGAAACAGTGGGGCAAAAAGTAGGAATCGATCAGCTTGAAGGAAAATCGATCGGTTATGTCCTCGAGAAACAAAAGCTTGTTCCAGAAGAAAAGGTCAACACAAACAAAATCATCTTTAAATTAAAGGATGGACAAACACTTCAATCCGCAAAAAAGAAGATGAAAAACTACGGAATTCAAGAAAATCGTGTGACATCTCAATCAGTAAATCCTTTATTTAAAGGAATGTATGTTTATGATGTACCGGCAGGGAAAGAATCAGCTGGCAAAACGCTTAAAGCAGGCAAAGCTGTGATCAAAAGCACGGCGAGAAAGCTTTCTAGTATGCCAAATGTTGAATTTGCAGAGCCTGTACAAACGTATCGTGCCCTCAGCAATGACGCGCAGTATGGTTATCAGTGGCCGCTGAAAAACAGTGCGCAGAACAGTGGGAAAAAAGGCGCTGATGTGAAGTTTGAACAAATGAATACATTGATTGGCACAAGCAAAATGAAGCAAACGTTAATCGCTGTTGTGGATACAGGTGTCGACAGCCGTTTGTCCGATTTAAGCGGAACGGTTCGCACAGACTTAGGTGCCAATCTGATCGGCCGTAATAAAGATGCAATTGATGACAATGGCCACGGTACCCATGTGGCAGGTATCATTGCAGCAAAAGCCGACAATCATTACTCCATGGCAGGGCTGAACCAACATACAGGTATCATCCCAGTCAAAGTACTGGATGCGTATGGAAATGGAGATACAGAGCATATTGCTCTTGGCATTAAACATGCAGTGGACAAAGGTGCAAAGGTCATCAACATGAGCCTTGGCGGCTACTACAGCAAGGTCATTGAATATGCGATGAACTATGCTGCACAAAAAAATGTATTAGTGGTAGTGGCGAGCGGAAACGATGGCATTCCAGAAATGGGTTATCCTGCGACTTCCAAATACGCCATGGCAGTTGGTGCAAGTAATCGCATGGATATTGCCGCTGAATTCTCAAGCTATGGGAAAGGATTAAGCATGTCTGCACCAGGGTCTGATATCCCAAGCTTAATGCCTGATGGGAATGTTTCATACCTGAGCGGGACATCGATGGCTACACCGTATGTTGCAGCAGCAGCAGGATTACTGCTTTCTAAAAATCCAACCCTGAAACCAAATCAAGTGAGAAATATTTTACAAAATACAGCGGATGATATTTCATTTAAAGCTGTTGATGGAACAGATGACGTTTTCTATGATGAAAATGACGAGCCTGTTGTCGATCCGAAAATTCCGGGTATCGATTGGATGACAGGACATGGCAGACTCAATGCTTTTGCCGCGTTAAGTGCTGTTGAATTAAACGCATCAGTTAACAAAGTAGAAGATCAGCATCAAAAGGTGACAGGAAAGGCGAAAGCCGGCGCTGCCATTTCTGTATATAGAGGCAAAACCCTGCTTGGAAAAGGCACGGCAAGCAAAAAGGGAACCTTTAGTGTGAAGATCAAGCATCAAAACAAAAATAAAGTGCTTCACATCAAGATATCAAAAGGAAAGGCTGCGACTTCGCTCAAAACGGTCGTGAAAAAGGGCAAAGCGCCAGCTAAGCCAAAGGTGAATCGAGTAACAGTGAAAAGTAAAACGGTCAAAGGAACTGCGGGTGCAGGCTTGACGATCAAGGTGAAGAACAAATCAAAGAAAGTCATTCAAACGGTCAAAACCAATAGCAAAGGCGCATTTACGGCTAAAATCAAGCCGCAAAAAGCCAAAACCGTCTTGTATGTGACGGCTTCAGATGTGAGAAAAAGAGAAAGTAAAGCAGTGAAAGTTGTTGTGAAAAAATAGTCTTGTAGCTTCCCTTTTGAATAAAAAGGGGAGTTTTTTGTTTTTTACTGGAAAAATGACAATAACTGTCGATAGTAATATAGTAGGAAAAAAAAGGAGGATTTATCGATGAAAAAAATCATGTTTGCTTTCTTTCTATCATTGCTTCTCGTCTTCCCAAGCTTTGCACATGCAGAGGAAACAGGAGCAGTACCAGCATCCGTACAAGTAACAGGCGTCACAGCAGCAGACGGTGGTATGGTCAATTACGGTTCTGGCAGTAAATATCGTGTAGGTTCATATTATCCAGCTACTTTTAAAGGAACATTAAAGGACACAAGTGGTCAACTCATGGCGAATCAGCCAATTCAGCTTTATTTTGAAGCAGCAATCAAATCATATGCTCAAACAGCGACAGGTACAACAGACGAGAATGGACAATTTTCACTAACGATTCAAGTTCCTGCAGGTGCAGGCTACCGTACATACAATAATGCAGGCTGGTCTACACATTACTACGATATCGTTCCAGTGACTTTCACTTCAAACGACATCACGCTATCTTCAAATGTGACAAGTGTGTACCATTTGGCATATACATCACGTTACTAATCTGCTAGAAGAGGCGACTTGGCGCAAGCCCTGTCGTTTTCATAGAAAAAAGGATGTCAGTTAGTGACATCCTTTTCTTTTTGTTAGCAAACCTGCTGGGCGGCAACCGAAAGAGTCGATAAACAAACACTCATGAGCCGTTTCTCCCAGATTCGATCGAGCGTTGAGCTTTACATCTTGAGCTTTGATGGATAAGAACTTTGAATACTTGAGCTTTCAGCTTTGAACGTTCAGCTTTGAGCTTTTATCATGGATCATCCTAAGATGATCATCAGATGAGGAGGGAATGACCTTTCCCTCGGAGGTGTTTAGTCCTATCGATTTTCGGCTCACTAACAAAATCGACTAGTCGATCTGTATTTTTGTCAAGGTATTGCTTTCTGACAAGGAGAAATCCACTTCCATTTGGAAATCTTCAATCTCTTTCGAAAGCTGTTCAATCTTCACTCGAAGACGAAGAGGGTCAATGATCGCCGCCTCATTTTCAGCTAGGAATGACTTGACGATCTCTTGGTTGGCAGCGGCTTGTGTTTTTCCGTCTTTCCCAAATAGTGTTTCTAAATGTTGATCCAGTCTCTTTTTCACATCCTCATTGATTTGTTCTGACCGGTCAACCAGCTCTGTATAGACCTTTTTTAATTTTCGTAAATAACGAATATCGTAATCTATGGATGTCTTGCGTTCAATAGCTTCTGCTACGGTCATGCTAACACCCGCCACCTCAATCGTTGTCGTAGCATTCGACACAACGATGGCTGATTTAATGGCATTTCGGCGTTTGATTAATGCTTGAATCGATTGGTCATCTGCTTTTGCCTTTTTTTCTACTTCTTCTTGATTTTGAAATCCGTTCTGTATATGTTTCCCGATGACCAAGCCACCGAGTACAGCTTCATCAATTGTTCGGTTGATTCTTTTATCTAACATTTTCAGTTCACTTAATGCTCTTGTAATGGTCATTTCCATATTAAAAACAGCTCCCTTGATTCGTCCTGAAAATCATAGATTCCTATCATATACCAAAATGTATTTGTTTTGCTAGTGATATCCTTTTTTGGGACAAACAAAAACCCTGGTGCTATACACCAGGGTTTTCTCGTTTTTTCTGAATCCATGTTGTCACGTAATAGGCAGCATAGCAGAGTGCGATAAAAGGGATACCGCAGATGAGAGCGATGCGCTGATTTGGATCAAAAGCAATGCCGATCACAGATGCAAGGCATAGGAGGAAGGCAGCAATCGGAACCACCGGATAGAGCGGGGTTCGGAAAGATAAATCATGAAGCTGTCCGCCATCCTGTAAGAATTTTTTGCGAAACATGAACTGTGAAGCTGCAATTCCCATCCATACAACAACAACGGCGAGTCCAGAGATTGAGACAAGAACCAGATACACCGTTTCAGGTGCGATGACACTCGATAGCAAAGAGAGAATGCCTCCAATCATACTCAAAATGAGTGCATTCAAAGGAATTCCCTTTGACGTCAATTTTGCCAGCTTTTTAGGTAATGTTCGTTCTTCAGAAAGGGACCATAGCATACGAGATGAGGCGTATAGCCCTGAGTTTGCAGCAGATAAAATCGCTGTCAGAATGACAAAATTCATGAAATCTGCCGCATAAGGAATACCGATGCGGTCAAATACCACAACGAAAGGACTTTTGATCACTCCGGCTTCTTCTACTGGAATTAAGCCGGCTAAGACCACGATCGTTCCGACAAAAAACAGGACAAGACGTAGCACAGTCGTGCGAATCGCCCGGGGAATGGTCTCATCTGGATTGACACTTTCGCCCGCAGCAATCCCAATCAGCTCAGTACCCGAAAAAGCAAAATTAACAGCCAACATGGTCATTAAAATCGGTAAAAAGCCGTTTGGGAAGAGACCCCCATCTCCAGTGAAGTTAGAGAAGAACGGAGCGGCCTCACCGCCTTTTAGTGGAATCAATCCAAACATCGCGGCTCCGCCAAGGATAATAAAGAGAATAATAGCCATGACTTTAATGCTAGAAAACCAAAATTCCGATTCTGCAAAAAATTTAACTGTAAAAGCATTGAGTAAAAAGATGAGAAGTGCAAAAACACCGCTCCACATCCAAACCGATGTGTCTGGGAACCAGCGCTGCATTAAAAGACCTGCCGCTGTAAATTCTGAACCAAGTGCCACGGTCCATGTCAGCCAATAAAGCCAAGCCACTGTATAGCCAGTGCCGGGCCCAATGTATTTTGTTGCATATGTGTGAAAAGCGCCTGTAACCGGCATTGCGACAGACAGTTCACCTAAACAGAGCATCACGAGGTACACAATTAATGCCCCAACCAGATAAGCTAAAATCGTTCCCGCAGGTCCGGCCTGATTGATCGTATATCCTGAACTTAAAAAGAGTCCTGTGCCAATCACGCCACCTAAAGAAAGCATGAACAGGTGACGGCTGGTCATTTTTCGTTGATATTGTTGTGACTGATCTTTTGCTTGTTCCATGTCTTCCCGCCCTTTTGCTTAGAAGTATGTGTGTTGAGTCATGATGCTACGATGTTGCCTGTTTTAAGATATCGGTAATATCCTCTGGTGTCGTCCGGCAGCAGCCGCCGATGATTTGTGCGCCGTCTTTATACCATTGCTGCGCACATTCACCAAATGTATGGTGAGACGTATCTCCGCTCCAAACCTTTTCTTCAGGATCATATAATTCCCCTGAGTTCGGATACACGACAATCGGTTTGCTCGTCCCTTTTTTCATCTCCTGAATAAGAGAAGACATATATTGCGGTGGTGTACAGTTTACGCCAACAGCAGCGATCTGCTCATATGGCTCGAGTGCTTGTACACAGTCTCTAAGTAAATCTCCTTCACTAATGTGCCGACCATCCTTTGCACTAAATGTAATCCACGCATATACACCGCTGAACTCATCCTCCAGCAGTTTAGCGATGGCGATTGCTTCAATGAGACAAGGGATGGTTTCACAAGCGAGAATATCTGCACCAGCCTCTACCAATGCTTGAATTCTTGGTCTGTGAAAATCAATGAGCGCCTGTTCTGTGAGTCCGTAATTTCCCTTATATTCTGAACCATCAGACAAATAAGCGCCGAAGGGCCCCACAGATCCAGCGACAAATGGTTTTGTCCGCTCTTTACGTTGTGTCTCATCCTGCCAAAACTGCTCGCACGCTTCTTTTGCTAACGTGACAGATCGTTTCATTAATTCGATGGCTTCTTCTTTTGTATAGCCTTTTTCAGCAAAGCCATCAATTGTCGTTTGGTAGCTGGCTGTTGTTGCACAGTCAGCACCTGCTTGGAAGTAGTCCAAGTGTACTTGCTGAATCAATTCTGGCTGTTCAATGAGGATTTTGGCTGACCATAAACTGTCGTTTAAATCACAGCCCTTTCGTTCAAGCTCCGTTGCAAGTGCACCATCTAAAATCAAAGGTGCGTGAGCCTGTAAACGGCTTTGAATAGGATTCATATAAATCAAACAGCCTCCTTTGTCGATCGGAAATAATGGATATGATATGAGGCAGTAGTTTAAATGACTAAAGTGTTTTTGTCAAGGAGAGGAATAAGCATCATATGACGGAAAAACCCTGAAAACATGCGGGTTTGAGTGCATAAACATACAGTTGAAATAATAGAAAACCAAGTCATTGACAGCCTTTAAAAAGAGATATATATTATGGAAAGGTTCATTTCAGAAAGCTTCATCAAAAGGCGCCGTCTTTTGATTTTTATTTTGTCCAACGACTGTCTTCTTTCGTGCAGAAAGAGGGTTTTTTATATGCTTAAAAAAAGGAGGAAAGAAGAAATTGAAAAAATGTGTAAAAGATATTGCAATGATTCTAGTTGGTTCTTTTTTATTTGCTGCAGCTGTGAACATGTTTGTCATTCCACTTGAGTTTGGTGAAGGCGGCGTAACGGGGCTGTCCATCATTTTCTACTATATGTTTGAGATTGCGCCGTGGCTGACAAACCTTGTGTTGAATGCGATTTTATTACTTGTGGGGTATAAATACTTGGACAAGAAGACCACGATCTACACAGTGGTAGCTGTCGCAAGTAACTCTCTATTTTTACATTTGACCACTACATGGGTGGTGAATGTCCATGAATTGATCATTGGTTCTATTTTCGCTGGGATCATCATTGGGATTGGTATTGGTCTTGTTTTAAGAGCGGGCGGTACAACAGCGGGATCTGCCATTCTTGGTCGAATTGCGAATAAGTATCTAGACTGGAACGTGAGCTACGCCATCTTGTTCTTTGATCTGATCGTTGTTTTTGCTTCTTACTTTATTATTGGTGCGGAAAAATTAATGTTTACGATTGTGATGCTGTATGTGGCGACTAAGGTGATGGACTTCGTCATAGAAGGGCTTAACACGAAAAAAGCGGTCACGATTATTTCTACATGCAAAGATGATATTGCAGAAGAAATCAATCACACCTTGGATCGAGGCGTGACCATTTTAAACGGTCGAGGTCACTATTCGAAGGAATCGAAGGAAATTCTCTATGCGGTCATTCAAAAACAGGAGCTGATGCGTTTAAAGAAAATCATTAAGAAAATTGATCGAGACGCATTCGTTGTTGTCCATGACGTGCGGGATGTGTTTGGAGAAGGATTTGTGAATATATAAAAAGTAAAAAAAGACACCTCCACTATAAAGTGGCGGTGTCTTTTCATATGTTGAGTGATCTTATGTTTAAGGGACTATTTTTTCAAGGTATCATCTTTTTTCTCGTTACTTTTCAGAAAGAAAAAACGTATACACTCAGCAATGGCGGCTCCCAGCACAAACAGGATGATGGGTGTAATGGTAAAAGGTTGTTTGAAGATGAACAAATACACGATATAACACAAAGTTAGTGTAATGACTAAAGTGAGATAATTACTCCACATTTTTTTCAAGGTTATCAGCTCCTCGTTTTTTAAGGTCTACCATTATTCGGTATTGGTTGGGTTGAAAAGAACTAGCCACTTTCAGCTGTTCTCATCACTTTAATTCGAGTTGAGTGTTCGTAAAACTTAGTATGATGATCATAAGGATAAGCCATTGTGAATGAACTTCTTAATTCCATAAAATTCAGCTTATCCCTTTAAAATAAAGAGATTAAATGAGTTGTTTCCTAATTTATTGATATTCGTTCTTGTTTATGTTTGTTGTTTACAATAGACACACGCTAGATTTATCTTGATCAGGTGAAGCCTTGAAGAAAGAGAAACTTCCTGTATGAATATTTATAGGGACGTTGAGTGTGAAAAGTTGCTAAATATACCTCTTGTCACATTATACTATGTATTGTATAGTATAAATGGTTAGGAGTTGTAATCATGAATGCACAATTAAAAAAAGGTTTACTTGAATTCTGTGTACTGGCGGTATTAAAGAAAGGCGATTCCTATGGTTATCAAATGATTAAAGATATGTCCCATTGTATTGAGATTTCAGAATCGACATTATATCCGATATTAAAGCGGTTAGAGCAAAACAATTATGTGGAGACCTATTCACAGGAACATAACAGTCGATTAAGAAAATACTACCGGATGACAACAAGTGGCCGTGAGCATATGGCACAGTTTTTAGCGGAATGGGATCAAGTGATGGCGATTTACGACTTTATTTCTGGAGGACAGAGCAATGAATAAAAAAGAATTTTTAGCCAGCTTGGAGAAGCATCTGCATCGTCTAGGCGAAAAAGAAAGTGATCGGTTCATCGAGTATTACGATGAAATAATCGAGGATTATCAGGAAGATGGCTACAGTGAACAGGAGGCAGTTCATCAAGTCGGTCAGCCTGCCATTATTGCTGAAGGGATTCTGAAGGAACAAGGAATCAAAACCATTCAGGTGCCGACGTTTGGAGAAAAAGCCACAAGACTCTCCATCCTCATTTTAGGCTTTCCGTTATGGGGCAGCATTCTAGCAACAGTCTTCCTGCTGTTTCTTTCTGTGTATATGGTGATTTGGTGCATTCCACTCGTGACAGGTACAATGACGCTAGTTGGTCTGCTCGGCGGTTTTTGGAGCATCATTGGTTCTCCGTTTATCTTTCAAGACGGTTTGCATGTGGTGGTGACGCAGATCGGAGTTGGTATTCTTCTATTAGGTGTCGGATTATTAAGCGGCATAGCCACGGCGTATTTGACAAAGCTATTTGTGCAAGGGACTGTTCAAACCACTAAGGCATTCATGGGAATGTTTAAAAAGAAGGTCGTGAGAGTATGAACGTGAATGATTTAAAAAAGCAATGCATCAAATGGGGGATCATCTTCACCGTTGTTGGAGGCATGATCATGGCAATTGGTTTTGGACTTTCAGGCTTTGACCTAGATGCATATCAAAACAATGACCAGAACAATGTGTTCCGCACGATCAATTGGAGCAAGCCATAAATGAAAGACCCGCTTATGCGGGTCTCAGCGTGTAGACAAACCCTCGCATTCGGTGTCAGTCCTGCGCTTCGGTGCTCACGAATGTCAAATTCGCTCCGCGCCGGTACTCGTCTTTCCTAGAATTCAAAGGTTTTCTATCACGCTGAAAAGAAGACAAAGGGCTAAAATCAAGTTCATTTTAGCCCTTTGTCAACAATCTGCGACCCGCTTATGCGGGTCTTTTTTTCGCTCTGGCAACAAAGAAAAAATAACAGCAAAGTGCGCCAAGGTCACAGAGCATAATAATCAGCCCCATGGGAAAGGCAGTCTGGCTTCCAGCTAAGCCGACAAGGGGTGTCATGCATGCGCCAAGAAGCATTTGTGCCACACCGATGAGGGCAGCGGCACTTCCAGCATGTGCGCCGTGATGCTGCATCGCAAGAGACGGTGCAGACGTGCCGACAATCCCAACGCTTGAGACCACAAAAAAGAGCGGAATGAGGATGCCATAAAGTCCTGCATCAATAGAGATCATTACACACAAGGTGACGCCTCCTAAAGCAGCTGTCAGCAGCCCAATGCGAAGAACTTTCTCCTCACCAATTTTCGCAGCAACGCGGGCAAATACTTGTCCGGCTGTGATGATGCCAAGACTATTCACCGCAAAGGCAGCGCTGAAGCCCTGCGGAGAAAGGTTGAAAATCTCCTGCAATACAAACGGTGATCCAGAGATATACGCAAACATGGCGGCGAAGACAAGTCCTTGTGAGAGAGCATATCCGACAAAGAGTCGATCGCTCGCTAGAATTTTCATCGCACCTAGGATCTGTTTGAAGCCTCCAGTCTGTCTACGTTCCACAGGTAAGCTTTCTTTCAATGAAAACATCGATCTTAGGAGCATGAGCGCCCCGAGGATTCCTAGCAGAACAAACACCCCCTGCCACGTCGTGAACCGTAACATTTGTCCGCCCACGATCGGTGCCGCTGCTGGAGCCACTCCGTTGACTAACATGAGCAAAGCAAAGAATTTCGTCATTTCTGAGCCTTCATAATGATCTCGCACGATGGCTCGTGCAATGACAATGCCTGCTGAACCAGCAAGTCCTTGAATCAGCCTTAAAAGAATGAATGTCCAAATTGATGTGACCACTGTACATAAAAGAGAGGCCGCAATAAAAATGATCAATCCAACCATCAGCGGCTTTCTTCTGCCAACTGTATCACTGATTGGACCTGCAATGAGCTGTCCAAGCGCAAGTCCAATCAAACAAGCCATGAGACTTAACTGAGACAGCGCCGTGCTTGCTTCAAAGTCACGGGCGATATTAGGTAAAGCAGGTAAATACATATCCATTGCCAGCGGTGCAAGGGCTGTTAAAGAGCCAAGAAGCGCGGCAAGGAGGAATCGATTTTTTTTCGATTCTTGGGGATAAGATAAAGAATTCATATGATGACACTCCTCGTATATGTCCTCAAATCAGCATAATGAATCAAGCTTTCCATTTCAATCAAAATTTTCAAAGAAAATTTCGTGCAAAATAATTGATCTTTAAAAGAAGACTCTTTACATTGAATGAGTAGAGAAAAGAATCAGATCATCGGCATGCAGTGATTGCATGATACGTATATCCATTCATAGACAAACAGGAGGTGCTGGCATGGAGCAGCAAGAGTTGATCATTCGTCAAGCGGTGAGTGAAGATCATGAGGCGATCACACATGTGCTGATCAAATCATACGCACAGTATGAGCCTCAATTTACAGAGGAAGGCTGGCAAAATTATTCTGCAGCGCTGCGAGCGGCTGTAGATAACCCAAACATGGAGTTGATGCTTGTGGCCGAGCTTGAGGGCAAGATCGTGGGGACCCTTCAAATGTTCCGATCATCAGAACAGGCATATGACAAGCCGGAGATGGGCATTACTTCAGCGATTGTCCGGTTTTTAGGGGTAGATCCTGATGTGAGAGGAAAAGGTATTGCAGAGTCATTGTTGCGTAAAAGTATAGAACTGACGCAATCGTGGGGCGAGAACGTCCTATATCTTCATACGTCGGATAAAATGCAGACCGCCATTCGTTTATATGAAAGAATGGGCTTTGAACGGGCACTTGATAAAGAATTTGTGAATCAAAATGGGACGCATGTGAAGAGCTATCAGTATGTGATCAAAAAAGAACAGCCGGCTGGCTCATAACACGCTGCATAAGAAGAGGAAGAGCATGTCCTGCATGGACGGGACTCTTCCTTTTTCTCATGACGCCCATACGTTCAGTGCCATATATGATAAGCACCATGAGATTAACCCGAACATGACAAAGAATTTCAACACATGTTCATAAGGGGTTAGCTTTCGATCTCTTTTCGTTTTCACAAGCCGCCAGTAAAGGGCATAACCACAAAAAACCAAGATGATTTGTCCGAGTTCTGCTACGGTTTCGATGATTGTGATTCCGTTCATTTGTTTTCACCTCACCATATGTCTTCCATAGGCAGCAGCAGTGAACCTTTATTTCTTCAAAAGAAAGCAGTGTATACTAGAATAAGAAGTAGATGCAGAAGGGGTTGTGACCGATTGTTTCCGCTATATGCAAATTCTTGGGATGACGTCATTGAGAGAAAAATCAAATACGATGATCAGGTTGTGGAACATACGTGTCAGCTGTTAGACGCACAGGAGCAGCAAGTCGTGTTGTTTCATAAAATTCAAGAACCATTTACAATGGTTGCTGGTGATGGCACTGTCACGATTCCAAAAGGGAGTTATACGACCGCCTATTATTGGACGGACCGGCCTTACAATGTCTATTTTTGGCGAGATGATCAAGGTAATGAACTTGGCTCTTATGTGAATATCGTCAGACATACATGGTTTGAAGAACGGGCGGTTGTTTTTGAAGATTTATTGATTGATCTACTCGTTCTTCCGAGTGGTGATTTCTTTGTTTTGGATGAAGATGAACTGCCGGAGAGTTTAGCTTCCTTTGAGCAGGGCTCGGTTCATCGGGCACTCCGTGATGTCATCCATTCGTTAGCGCACATCCTCGATCAAGTGAGGATGGATGCGAAAGGGAAATATCCTCACACCTTGTTTCAGAAGATGTTGAAATAGAAAAAACGATTCCTTTCAGCAAGGAATCGTTTTTTTATCAAACCTTGATCCGGTTTAGTCGTTTTTGTAAATCAGTTTTTGTTTTAGATGCTTTTAGTTGTTTGACCGCACTTTGAGCGGTTGCTTTTGTTTTCTTTGTTCGTTTGGCTTCGGCTTTTTTGACTTTTTGTTTGGCATCTGTCACTTTCTTTTGATAGGCGACTTGTTTTTTGACTTTGTCGAGCCGGTTTTGCAGGCTTGTTTTTTCTTTGCCTTTGGATAGCTTTTTAATGGCCGTTTGGGCACTTTTAATCGAGCCTTGGGTTTTATTTTTTTCAGCTGATTTGACCTTCGCTCGTGCGTCACGAATATCAATGGCTGTTTGGACTTTTTTGACTCGGTCAGTGAGTGCGGTTTTTTGCTTGCTGGCAGTCAGTCTGCCAATTTTCGTTTTGGCTTGATCAACATCTGTTTGTTTTTTAGATGTTTCGGCTGTCTTGACTGCGCTTGTCGCAGCCTTTAAAAAGGTTGACTGCGGCACATATTGCACGCGGCCATAGCCGAATTGTGGATCTTTTCCTTTTGCACCAAGATCCACTGTATAGCTGCGCAATAAAGTGCGGAGCTGAACATTTGTTTTCTTAGGATGTAGCTGTTTTAAGAGCGCCAGCATCCCTGTGACATGCGGTGCCGCTTGTGATGTACCCGTGGCATACCAATATTCATTTTTCAAATAGGTACTGATGACGTTCTCGCCGGGAGCGGAAAATTCAATTCCTTTCCCCGTATTAGAGATGGAGGCGAGTTTGTCTTTGTCTGTCGTTGCGGAAACAGCAATGACGCTATTGTATGCGGCAGGATAACTAATCCCATTCTTCTTTCCATCATTTCCACTTGCAGCAACGACCAGCAGTCCTTTTTTGTATGCTTCATCAACTGCTGAACGTAAAATCGGAATGTTATCTTCAAAAGCTAGACTTAGGTTGATGATGTCCATCTTATTGCTAATCGCCCAATCAATGCCTCGGAGCAGACTGTATAAGTCGCCTTCTCCTTTTTTATCTAATACTTTTACAGCATACAGCTTCACACCAGAAGCGACACCGACCGTACCGTAATCATTATTGAGCGCCCCAATTGTACCGGCGACATGTGTTCCATGTCCTTCATCATCTTTGTAAGAAGACGTGTAATTGACGAATGATTTACCGCCGGCTACCTTTAAATCTTCATGTGGGAAAATACCAGTATCGAGAACGGCTACTTTCACATTTTTCCCTGTCACGCCTTCTTTGATTGCTTGCTTTACATTGAGCTTATGCAGGTTATAAGATTTTTGTACCAAAGCATCCTGGCCAGTAGCAGCAGCCGTTTTTTTTACGGTAGTAGCAGCGAGTTTGACCCTAACGTTTTTTGAAACATAAGCGATGTTTGGGTCTTTTTTAAGTGAGGTGACAGCTTGCTCATCTGCTGTCACTGCTACAGCTGGAAGATGTATGTATTGAGCGTTCACTTTTTCACTTTCTTGAATAGCCGTCTGTTTTCCTTTTTGATTTTTATAGACGATGATGACATCTGTTTCTTTTGGTGGTGCAGCTGCCTGCGAATGGAAGGGCAAAGCAGTTGTCAAAGCAAGAAGAAACGCGATGACCACGACGATTTTCTTTTTCAAGGCAATGGCTCCTTGCATATGAGGTGACCTCCGTCTTTTTTTCTTTATTATATCGGAGAAATAAGATAGATGGTTAGAAGAATCATAGTCTAGAAAGAAAGTTTTTTTCACACGTATCCCGAAATTGAATTTCATAGAATTCTAGTAGACAATAGAGAGATCATAATATGAGAAAGAAGGACATGCCGATGAATGTAAAAGAGTATATGACGTATGATGCAACGGGACTGGCGTCACTTGTGCAGAAAAAGCAGGTCACGCCCGAAGAGCTTGTACAAGCTGCATTTACTAGATTGGAAGAAGTGAATCCAGTACTAAATGCGGTGATTCAGACAAGGCGAGATCAAGTGTTCAAAGACATGAAGTCACTAGATGCGGATCAGCCGTTTGCTGGTGTTCCGTTTGTGTTGAAAAATATATCGCAGGGGCTGGAACATGAACCTTTGACGGCGGGTGCTTTGCTGTTAAAGGATGTAAAGGCGCAAACAGATTCCCACTTTGTCCGTCGATTGAAGCAGGCTGGACTCCTCATGATCGGTCATACAAACACACCTGAATTCGGATTGCGAAATGTGACAGAACCCTTTTTATATGGTCCGACGAGAAACCCTTGGAATGCTGACTATTCTCCGGGCGGTTCAAGCGGCGGGACGGCAGCAGCTGTGGCAAGCGGCATCGTACCGGCGGGTGGAGCGAGTGATGGCGGAGGGTCTATTCGGATTCCGGCATCCTTTACTGGTTTATTTGGACTCAAGCCAACAAGGGGGAGAACACCGGTCGGCCCGGGTGCAGGAAGGCAGTGGCAAGGAGCTTCCATTGACTTTACGCTCACAAAAACAGTTCGAGACAGTGCAGCCCTGCTTGATTTGCTTCAAGTCATTCAGCCAGAGGCTGCGTTCCAAACGCCATTATATGACGGCAGCTATCAAGAGGATTTGGTGAAACGAACCTCTTCTATGCGAATTGCTTACAGTGTAGACTCTCCAGTAGGCACGAAGGTGAGTGAGGAAGCAAAGCAGGCAGTCTTGAACACTGTGAAATGGCTGAGTGAACAAGGGCATCAAATAGAGGAAGCGAAGCCGGACATTGATGGTGTCCATCTGATGCAGCAATATTATGTCATGAACAGCGGTGAAATGTCTGCCTTATTTACCTCTCTGGCTCGTTCATTCGGGCGTCCGGTGAAGCCTGAGGAGACAGATATTGTGGCATGGGTACTGGCGGAAGCAGGAAAAAATGTGACAGCTGCTGCTTATACAGAAAGTCTTGATGCATGGGATATGGCCGCTGCAAAAATGGCCGCATTTCATCAAACCTACGATCTATATGTGACCCCAGCTACTGCCTATTCGGCTCCAAAGGTTGGCGAGCTGATGCATAACGATCAAGAAATTGCTGCATTGTTACGTGTGTCATCCCTTTCAATGCAAGCACAGCAGGATTTGATTTATGAAATGTTCCTCAAGAGTTTGACCTATACACCATTTACACAGCTGGCTAACCTAACCGGCCAGCCATCTATGAGTGTGCCAGTTCATCTCACAGAAGCAGACATGCCTTTAGGCGTACAGGTGACAGCACCGAAAGGAAAAGAGGACTGGCTGCTCAGACTGGCGTCAGAAATAGAATCATCCTCATTATGGAAAGGAACGCATCCATTACTGAATCAATAATACAATGGCATCGACGTTGGTCTATGGAGGAAAGGAGTGTCACACGTGAGTACGAAGGACAAAATCATTCAAACGGCCGCACTTCTTTTACGTAAACAGGGGTATCATGCGACAGGGTTGAATCAAATCATTAGAGAGAGCGGCACGCCGAAAGGATCTCTTTATTATTACTTTCCAAATGGAAAAGAAGAGCTAGCCATAGCAGCCGTTGAATATATGAGTCAAAGGGTCATCGATCAAATTGAAGAAAGCTTTGCCTATTCTGATGACCCATATGTCGCCGTCGATCATTTTATGACAAATATTATTCGGGGTTTTATGGAGCAAGAAAGTGAAAGAGGGATACCGATTGTCTTACTGGCGGCTGAGTCAAAACCTGAACATACAAAACTTCATGCTGCATGCAAACAAGAAATGATCCGCTGGCAAGAGCTTGTCAAAGAAAAGCTGATGAATAGCGGATATGATGAAACAAAAGCGGATGAGCGGGCATCTCTCCTTCATTCAATGGTCATCGGCGGATTATCAATGACTACTGCATTAAAGCAAACGACACCTTTAGAGCACGTAAAATGTTACCTTAGACACTTATTTATGCGAGAAGAGTAAAATCTCTCGCATATTGCCTATCTATTATATCAATTGGTCTATATAATAAAGATAGTCAATTAGTCATGAGGAGTGATGGGATGTCGGAGCAACCACAATCGATCAAGCAATCCGAAGGTACCTCTTTTTATACCGTGTCTGGTTCGGGGGAGCTGTATGGTTTGGAAAATCAGCTTGTACATGTGCTGGCAGAAGCAAATCAAACAAATCAACTGTTTGAGCTTGTCTTAATCACAGGTGGGAAAGGTGCTTACTTTCCGCTGCATTGTCATGAGACGCTATTTGAAACCATCTTTGTGCTGGAAGGGAAGCTGGAAGTGATACTGGACGGTAAAAAGTATATGGTGACGGCCTGTGATTATATTCATATTCCGCCCAAAACAATTCATGGCTATAGAATGCATAGTCACAAAACACGGTTTATTTCTTATACATTGGGCGGGCAAATGACAGATGTCTATCAGCAAATCGGAAAGAGGCTGTTGCAGAATGAATGGCCGATGACTGATCACCCATTTGATGCAGACAGCTTTCATCAGGCTGAAAAAGAAAGCGATATCATGTTGATGCATGGCATTAGAGAGCTATCCAATACAACCAAGCCAGCTGTTTTGTTTCATAGTCAGCTCCCGCGCGCAGTGCAGCCATATGTGCTGGAGGCTGGTGAAGGAAAGCAATACATGGTCGAAGGTCAGCTTCATGAGCTGATTGCGACAACGGAAACAACAGGAGACGGATTTAGTTATTTTGTGATTGAAGGGACAAAGGGAAAAGGGTTACGTTCGCATTATCATGAAATGCATACAGAAGCACTTTATTGTGTTGAAGGCAGAATCAATCTTCAGTTAAACGGAGAAAATATTTGCTTGATGCCAGGGGATTTTGCCTATATTCCTCCAAATACCGTTCACTTGTATGAATTCGTGTCTCATTCAAATAAAATGTTGGTTTTGCTGCTGCCTGGCTATATTGAGCAAGTGTTTGAACAATTTGAAGAAGCACAAAGTCCAGGTATGTGCCCTTATTTTATACAGGACGGGAACAGGATGGAGGGTGGGGAGACCTCTGCTCAGTATGATTTGGTGTTTGTCGAAGAAAAATAGCTGTGTAACGCGTTACACATATTGAAGTAAACAACCTGCTGAATCAATCGGCGGGTTATTTTGTTTTCCCTTATGGAACAGCATCCATATTCATATGCATGAACCATCCATTCAAGGTGAAGCTATAGAAATGATGACTTGAACTAAAGGAGGAAATGCAGATGAGAGCTGTCACCTATCAAGGGAAAAGCCGCATTGCGGTGAAGGAAGTAGCTGCACCATCTATACAAGATCGTGAAGATGTCATCGTTCGGATAACATCTACAGCTATTTGTGGGTCAGATTTACATTTATATCAAGGGAATTTCCCGCTTCCTATCGGCTATGTGATTGGGCATGAACCGATGGGGGTGGTAGAGGAAGTCGGGCCGGATGTCACTGCGGTGAAAAAGGGAGATCGTGTCGTCATTCCATTTACCGTGGCATGTGGTCAATGCCAGTATTGCCATCATCATCTAGAAAGTCAATGCGATCACTCAAACCCCCATTATGATTCAGGCGGACTTTTTGGATACAGTGAGAAATATGGGAATTACCCCGGAGGACAGGCTGAATATTTACGTGTGCCCTTTGGAAACTATACACCATTTAAGGTACCGGATGATTGTGAGCTAGAGGATGAACAATTGCTGTTTTTATCAGATGTTCTGCCAACTGCTTATTGGAGTGTAGAACACGCAGGTGTAAAAAAGGGGGATACAGTCATTGTGCTGGGGTGTGGACCTGTTGGGTTAATGGCACAGCAATTTGCTTGGCAAAAGGGAGCAGAGCGGGTCATTGCTGTTGATTACATAGACTATCGCCTTCACCATGCAAAACGAATGAGCGGCGTAGAAGTATTTGATTTTACAGAAGACCCTGACATGGGAGAAACCCTAAAAGAGCTCACTAAAGGCGGGGCGGATGTTGTCATTGATTGTGTGGGGATGGATGGAAAAAAGTCACCGCTTGAAAAGATTGAACAGAAGCTCAAGCTGCAAGGCGGAACGATAGGGCCCATTCAAATTGCCACAAAAGCCGTGAGGAAATGCGGGACTGTTCAGCTGACGGGTGTGTATGGAGGTCTTTACAATATGTTCCCATTGGGTGCTTTTTTCGCAAGAAACGTCACGCTGAAAATGGGACAGGCACCGGCGAGAGGGTACATGTCAAAGCTTTATCAAAAAGTGACAACCGGGGAAATTGATCCTAGAGCGATCATCACGCATCAATTACCGCTAGATGATGCAGCTCATGCGTATCACATATTCAATGAAAAACAAGATGATTGTATAAAAGTCATCTTAAAGCCATAAAAAGAAGGCTTAGGATATTTCCTAAGCCTTTAATGTGCGCTCGTCCATCATTTTTTCGATTAATTCAAAAAATGTTTTTTTATCTTCTTCTGATAGGTGATTGAACAGTTGATTGACAAGCAGCTGACGATTGTCGATCATTTGTCTGGCGATTTGTTCACCTGATTCAGAGAGTGTAATCCATACCGTACGGCGGTCATTGTTATTTCTAGAGCGGATAATTAGCCCTTCATCTTCTAAGTGATTGAGAGCGGTTGTTGTTGCGGAGGGAGATAATGAAACTTCCTGCAGAATATTTTTCACAGTACATGATTGATGGCGGTAGATGATGCGTAAAATAAACCCTTTTACATTCGTGACGTTTTTGGGGATATTCTCTTCATCTATTCGTTTCGTCGCCTTTAAATACTTTGTCAGTGCATGGTCTAACAAACTTGCCTCTAGCTCGAAATGTTGCATTCTCCATACCTCTTTTCCTATTGCATTCGCATTTTCCGATCAATTACTAGGTCTATCTTATCATAATAAGCATCATCATTTAAACCAAAATGGAAGACGGCTATAAAATTACCTATATTATCAATTAATAAAAGGAACAAT
Source organism: Bacillus sp. 22190 (assembly GCF_052045575.1). Classification (NCBI taxonomy): domain Bacteria; kingdom Bacillati; phylum Bacillota; class Bacilli; order Caryophanales; family Bacillaceae; genus Bacillus; species Bacillus sp. 22190. Next base: position 28,869 of record NZ_JBQEPF010000009.1, read on the forward strand.
TCCAAAATGAAATGATTTTACTTTCACCTCTTTTTATTTTAGAATGTGAATGAGATAAAATCTGCCAATCCAATTCACTGGAAATTGGCTATTGGACATCAAACGTTTGGAGATGAAGATATTGAATACTTTACAGGCATTACTAAACGACAGAATGGAACGCTCTTCACAAATTGAAGCGGTAACTGGCGGAGGTGTGTCTTATACATTTGAAGAATATGCAAAACGCATTGATCAGCTAGCGCATTACTTACATCGTAAAGGAATTCGAAAAGGTGACCGGGTGTGCTTTATTTGTCAAAACCATCATCACTTTTCTACGATTATGCTGGCAGCCATTAAAGCAGGTGCAGTCGCCGTACCGCTTAGCTGGCAGCTTACCTCTTTTGAGCTAGAAGGTATCTTGAAAAAAGCAGAGCCAAAGGCTTTATTTTTTGACCGTGAATTCCGTGACATTATTGCGGCAGTGAATGTGTCTTTAGAAGATTGTCTCATGGTGGAATCTGGTGTCAATGCGAAAACAACACAGCTGTTTGAAGACATATTGGCGTCTAATGATGGAAGTGATCTTGCTGAACAGGTATCAGAAGAAGATTTGGCCATGATTTTATTCACTTCAGGTACAACAGGCAATCCAAAAGGCTGTATGGTCGGACATGGACGAATCTATCAATTTTTAACACGACGTGGGAATCGAGGATTTGATCTGAAAGGAAAACGATACTTGGCAAGTCATCCGCTGTATCATATGAGTTCTATTAATCACCTGATTGCAGCTGCAATTGAAGGGTATACGTTAGTCTTCTTACATGATGCAACACCGAAACGCATTTTAGAAACGATTGAGAAAGAAAGAATTACGTTTATGATGGCTTTCCCATCAGCTTATACGTACATGCTAGAAGAAATGAAGCGCAGTTCGTACGATCTCTCATCTTTTGAAATTGCGATTTCTGGTGGTACGAAGGTACCGGTACGCTTAATTAAAGATTACAAAGAAGTAGGCATTCAGATGATGCATGGCTACGGAAGTACAGAAGCGTGGGTTGTGAGTGCGTGGCATCCAGCGATGGGTGAGGATAAGATGGGCTCTGCTGGTAAAGTGGATCCGGATGTAGAAGTCAAAATCGTGCATCCTGAGACAGAGGAGGCGCTCCCAGCTGGAGAAATTGGTGAGGTCGTCATGAGAAGCCCATTTTATTTCTTAGGCTACTATCATCAACCTGAAGCGACAGAGAAAGTGCTCAAAGATGACTGGTTCCATATGGGAGATGCAGGCTATCTGGATGAAGACGGTTTTCTTTACATCACAGGGAGATACAAAGATGTGATTCTATACGGTGGGGATAATATTTATCCTGACCAAGTGGAAGAGGTCATTGATCAAATTCCAGGTGTAATTGAATCTGCTGTCATTGGGGTACCAGATGACTTATATGGCGAAGTACCAAGTGCGTATATCGTAAAAGACGAATCTGTCGATTTCTGCGAAGAAGATGTGTTGAATTACTGCAAGGAACGTTTAGCAGATTACAAAGTGCCATCCATTCATTTCACGCAGGATCTGCCAAAAAATAAACTTGGTAAAATCATGAAGAAAGATTTACGTGAATTGGTTGTGAATGCGTAGGACCTATTCTGCTATAATGAAATTTGAATGATTTTTTTGTTTTTCTAACGTTTTGGAGGGAAAGGGTTTGCGACATATACTTCGTAAGAAACACATTCACGATTTGTTAGAACAGAGCAGACAGCAAAAGGTAAAGAAAACACTGGGCGGGCTCGATCTCACGCTCCTTGGCATAGGGGCTGTGATTGGGACGGGGGTCATGGTGTTAACCGGAATTACAGCAGCTAAGGATGCAGGACCGGCTGTTATTTTCTCCTTTGCGATCGCAGCGATTGTGTGCAGTTTAGCGGCACTTTGTTATGCAGAAATGGCTTCCGCGCTGCCTGTGTTCGGCAGTGCGTACATTTATTCATATACCACAATGGGTGAGCTCGTAGGTCATCTCATGGGATGGACGTTATTATCTGTTTATATGCTGACTGCTTCAGCTGTAGCGAGTGGCTGGTCGAGTTATTTTAACAGCCTGCTGGAGGGGTTTGGAATCTCAATTCCACATCAATTTTTAGCTGGTCCAGAACAAGGCGGATATATGAATTTGCCAGCAATTATCATTGCTTTACTCATTGCGTGGATCCTATCTAGAGGAACGAAAGAAAGTAAAAAATTCAATAATATCATGGTGTTTGTGAAACTTGGCATTATTGTTCTTTTCATTGTAGTAGGTGGTTTTTATGTAGAACCAGCCAATTGGCAGCCGTTCATGCCGTTTGGTACGGAAGGGATTATTGCTGGTGCCGCTGCTGTGTTTTTTGCCTTTTTAGGATTCGATGCCATTTCGGCTTCTGCAGAAGAGGTGAAAAATCCACAGCGGAACCTGCCAATTGGCATTATTGGTTCATTGCTCATTTGTACGATCATTTATATTGTCGTTTGTTTGGTCATGACAGGTATGGTGCACTATACGAAGTTGAATGTGACAGAGGCAATGTCTTATGTATTGCAAAGTGTCCATCAACATAGCGTGGCTGGTATTATTTCTGTCGGAGCTGTCATTGGATTGATGGCTGTGATTTTCGCCAATAATTATGCGGCAACTCGAATTGCTTTTGCGATGGGGCGGGACGGGCTCTTGCCTAAAGTGTTTTCAAAAACAAACAAAAGTGATACACCTGTTGTAAGTATATGGGTGATTGGCGGGATGACAGCTGTTATTTCAGGGTTTATTGATTTGAAGGATCTGTCCAACCTAGCCAATATCGGTGCATTATTAACGTTTGCGATGGTGAGCTTATCCGTACTCATTTTGAGAAAGACACATAAACAGCTGGAAAGGGGATTCCGGGTTCCGTTTGTACCGGTTTTGCCAATTATCTCGATGGGCTGTTGTGTGTTCCTGATGCTCAATTTACCAGGCCGGACATGGCTGTACTTCGGGGTTTGGCTGATGATCGGTGTCGTCATGTACGCAGCATATTCTAACAAACACAGTGAATTAGCGAAATCTGCTTAAGAAAAAGGTGCAAATCCGTTGACGATTTGTGCCTTTTTTCATACGATTTGGGATAAGCTATATAAGAGATAATGAACGGAACAAGAGGAGGATGAGGGAAATGATCAGCGTTAGTCCTTATATTGTCGTAGAAGACGTCAAAGAATCTCTTCAATATTATCAAGGAATTTTTGGCGGAGATATTCGTATCTTAAATGAACATCAAGACCGTGTATTGCATGCTGAGCTGCACCTTGGAGAATCACTGCTCCACTTTTCAGATACATTTGGCCGCACACCAAAACCGGAGAATCTTCGATTGATCATGCAGTTTGACAATGAGGAAGAGTTAAAGGCTGTATACGAGGCGCTTGAAGCTGACGGAGATGTACTGGTCGAATTACAGGATACGTTTTTTGGCGCACTTCATGGACAAGTACAAGATCGGAAGAATGGTTTGATATGGGTGCTGAATTATATGAAATAAAGACGTTTTGCGTGAAGACAAACCCTCGCATTCGTTGTCAGTAATCTGAGACCTTCACCCTTGTGAAGGTTTTTTTGTGAGTGTTTTTATTTTCTGAAAAATGGAAAATATGCTATGTTGGAAGAATGATAAGACATGGGGAAAGGGTGGAAAAGGAATGGATCAAGTTGAGTTTCAATATATTCAAACAAACGGCATAAAGCTCCATACAGCAATGGATGGTCCTGAAGATGGCCCACTGCTGGTTCTGCTGCATGGATTTCCTGAGTTTTGGTATGGTTGGAAAAATCAAATCCGCCCCCTGGCTGAGGCAGGGTATCGTGTCGTTGTTCCTGATCAAAGGGGATACCATCTGAGTGACAAACCAGAAGGAGTCGAATCATACGTCTTAGACAAATTAAGAGATGATATCGTGGGATTAATTAAGGCACTGAGCCCAAATCAAAAGGCCATTGTCGGCGGACATGATTGGGGCGGAGCGGTTGCTTGGCACCTTGCTTCAACCCGTTCTCAATATGTAGAGAAATTAATCATCGTCAACATGCCGCATCCTCGTGTGATGATGAAGGTCCTTCCGTTTTATCCGCCGCAGTGGAAGAAGAGCTCTTATATCGCGTTCTTTCAGCTTCCAAATGTACCAGAGGCAGCCCTTCAAGAAAATCACTTTCAAAGACTGGATGAAGCAATTGGACTGTCTACAAGACCTCATTTGTTCACGAAGGAAGATGTCTCAAGCTATAAGCTGGCATGGACGCAGCCGGGAGCCATTACGTCCATGTTGAATTGGTATCGAGCGATTAAAAAAGGCGGCTTTGAAAAACCGATTTCCAAACGAATTCTCGTGCCTGTCCGCATGATCTGGGGAATGGAGGATAAGTTTCTAAGCAGAAAGCTCGCAAAAGAAACGATCAAAATTTGCCCAAATGGACAGCTGATTTTTGTCGATGATGCGACTCATTGGATCAATCATGAGAAACCAGATGTCGTGAATAAGCTCATTCTCGAATTTTTAGCATAAAGAAATAAGCTCTGATCATATGACCAGAGCTTTTTTGTTTTATCCGATTTGATTCTTTTTCAAGGAAACAGGTTCGTCGTCCCAGCATTCAATCTCTTCATTGTTTGGAACGGCATTTTTATAGAAAATAGGATCTTTGCCTTCTTTTTTCTGTCTCATGTAATCCTTCAGTGCTGCAAAGGCGACTTTGGACAACATGGTAATGGCAATGAGGTTGACGATGACCATGAGACCCATGAATAAGTCGGCTAGACCCCAAACGAGAGGAACAGTCGCAACAGCTCCGAAAAGAACCATGCCAATGACAGCCACACGATAGATGTTGAGCCAAATTTTATTCGCTCCCAAGAACTCAATGTTCGTTTCACCATAGTAATAGTTACCAATTAACGTACTAAAAGCGAATAAGAAAATCATAATGGCTAGGAATCCAGAAGCCCAAGGGCCAATGTGCTGGCTTAATGAAGCCTGAGTTAGCTCAATTCCTTCCAGATTGGTTGTTTTATACGCATCAGAGAACAAGACGAGAAAGGCTGTACTTGTACAAATAATTAACGTATCTGTTAACACACCAAATGCTTGGATTAACCCTTGTTTGACAGGGTGGCTCGTGACCGCAGTTGCTGCTGCGTTAGGGGCACTACCCATACCGGCTTCGTTTGAGAAGAGACCGCGTTTAATCCCTTGTAACAATGCTCCACCTAATGTACCGCCGGCAAACTGTTCAAATCCGAAAGCATGCTTCACAATCGTACTGATGACACCTGGTAGTTCAGTGATATTTGTGATAATGACAAAGAAAGCAATCCCGATGTAAGCAACGGCAAGAAAAACGACAATATATTCAGATGCTTTTGCAATCGCTTTGATTCCTTTGAAAATAATGAACGCAAAAATAACAGCCATAACGATTCCGACAGTTAAACGATCTAGGCCAAAAGAGTTTTTAAAAGCGACGGTGATTGTATTTGATTGCACTGCGTTAAAGACAATCCCAAAAGAGATCGTGATCAGGATGGCAAATAAAATCCCCATCCAGCGCTTATTTAACCCTTTTTCCATGTAATAAGCAGGTCCACCGCGGAATCCTGTTTTATCTTTTACTTTATACACCTGAGCTAGTGTACTTTCAACAAAGCTTGAAGCAGAACCGATAATCGCGACGATCCACATCCAGAAGATTGCGCCAGGTCCACCGATCGCAATAGCGATGGCAATCCCTGTGATATTCCCTGTTCCTACACGTGCTGCCATACTGATGGCAAAAGCTTGGAACGGTGAGATTCCCTCTTTTTCTTTTCTTCCTTCTTTTAGAACACGCAGCATTTCTTTCAGCATTCTGACTTGCAGGAAGCGTGATCTATATGTGAAGTAGACCCCTACTCCAAGTAACAGAGCAATGATTAGATAAGTCCAAATAAAATCATTTGTAGTTGTTAAATAAGATAGCAAAGCTTTTTCGTTCATAACATCACCTCTTCGAATTCATCACTGTTCTTTTTAAAAAATACTGAGATCCCACTCTTTGGCGAGTTTCTTCAGCATCATGACACCGGTAATACTATTTCCACAATCGTCAATGGCAGGACCATAAATGCCGATACCGCAGCCTGTCTGAAATGGGAATTCTCTTCTTGCGCTTGGCGGAACGCAAGCCATGATTCCTCCAGACACACCACTTTTGGCTGGAACGCCTACGAAAGCGGCAAAATTACCAGACGCATTGTACATGCCGCATGTCAGCATCAATGCCTTTGTTAGTCTTGCGATATCTTTTGGGATGACTTGGACTTGTTTAAAGGGATGGTAGCCATCACTTGAAATAATCAGTCCAATCAAGGCGATGTCCTCTGTTGTGACCTCAATGGAACATTGCTTTAAATACACTTCTAACGTGTCCTCGACATCTGATTCTAAGTAATTGGTTTCTTTTAAATAATAAGCAAGTGCCCGGTTGCGGTGTGCAGTTGCCCATTCTGATTGATAAACCTCTTCATTAACAGAAGGACGCTTACCTATTAAGTTTTCGATTAAATCGAAAATATATGCTAGCTTTTCTGTAGAAGTCTTTCCAGGAAGGATGGAGGATACGGTAATAGCTCCAGCATTAATCATTGGATTAAAGGGCTTCCCTGGTTTATGCATCTCAAGGCGGTAGATGGAATTAAATGCATCACCAGTTGGCTCTACATCTACCCGATCCAAGACGTACGCAACGCCTCTTCCTAAACAGGCAGCTATAAAGCTGATGACTTTTGAGATACTTTGCAGGGTAAAGGGAACGTCCCAATCACCATAACGTACAGATGATCCATCTGGGCCTATCACGCTGATACCAAGTTGAGAGGAATTTACTTTTCCGAGTGCTGGAATGTAGCCAGCGTTCTGCCCGTTTTTGTAATACGGACGTATTTCTTCTGCCCATTGATCAACAGAAGACTGGCATGCGTGTTGTGTATTATTAGAAATTGCTGTTTTCATACGATTCCTCCAATCAAAAATCAAAAAGTACCCTATTGAATTGGCGGATGACAAAAAATGCGATCAAATAGGCACGAAAACATGTTACACATCTTCAAAGAACTTGTCATGCGCTGCTTGTACCACTCCTTTACACCTAAATATATGTTCAAATGAAGGCTTTGGCGGCGAAACAACAAAAAGGGTTTTTAGTGAAAAGTAAGAAAACGCTTACATATAGTTTCACTAAAATTATTTATTCAATTTATCTTGGAAACTACACAATCTGACGAAAATCTACAGAAAAACTTACAAATAAAAAATCAGTCTGCATACAATTATCTAAACAATTCCCATTATTGTAGACAATCTCCAAATCGTAGGATAGCTGAAAGGTCACCATGCCTCCTCGGAGAATAGTCATAAAAAATGATTTTGAAGAGAGAAGTAGCCGTGAAAATAATTTTTTTGCTCATTGTGAAGCAAAGAGTCTCCTTGTATACTGTGGCTATGTAAACAGGGGAAGGGATGTCAGTCATTTGAGTTTAAACCAGCTTGTCAAAAAAGACGCATTTATTTTGATTTTTATGATCGTCATTGTGCCGCTTGCGGGAGAGCTGAAGTTTTATCCTGTGAATGAAACATTTCGCATTAGTTTTGGGGCACCTGCGTTTTTCTTTTGCTTATTACTTTTAAGAAAATCAAGACCATTGCTGCCAGGGTTTTTAACAGGCGCAGCCATTGTTCTATTTCGGGTAGGTTTAGACCTTATTCAGCAAAAAGCTGATTTGGCTCTGTCATTTTATCAGCAGTTTCCGAGCTTCTTTTTTTACTTTACTTATGCTTTTCTTTTCTTTGTTGTCCGTACAGGACGTTTCAAGCAGCGTTCCATTTTTATTGGGCTGATCGGACTGATGATTGAACTGCTTGCTGATTTTGTTGAGCTGTTTGTACAATTTTTAGTGTTTGATACAACCATGACTTTCTCAAAGCTGAGTGATATGATCCTCATTGCATTTGCTCACAGCTTCGTGGTCATCAGCTTTTTTAATATGATGAGGCTGTATGAGGCACAATCAAGAGAGAAACAAATCATGAAGCAAAATGAGCATATGATGATGGTCATTTCAAATTTATATGAGGAAACAGTTCATTTAAAGAAAACGTTAAATCATACAGAGCACATAACGCAAGAATCCTATCGGCTCTATCGTCTGCTGAATGAACATGAGGCAGGAAAGAAAGTGAGTCAGGAGCTGCTGAAACTTGCAGGGGAAATACATGAAGTCAAAAAGGACAATCAGCGTATTTACGCCGGGCTTTCAAAGCTGATTTCAAAGGAAAATATGCAAGATTATATGAGGGCAGAGGATCTTGTTCAAATCGTGATTCGCATTCAAGAGAAATATGCGCTATCTCTCGGGAAGAACATTTCCTTTACATCTGATATAAAAGGCATTCACTTGCATGAGTATCATGTGTTCATTTTCTTATCGCTGATTAATAATTTAATGGCAAATGCAGTTGAAGCAATTAAGCATGATGGAGCCATCTCACTCGTATTAAAAGGCAGTCATGATAAAATAGAGGTTCGGGTCGAGGATGATGGACCGGGTATTCCTGAGAAATTGAGAGAGATTGTATTTGATCCTGGATATACTTCAAAATTTGATGCATATGGAACACCGTCAACTGGGATTGGCTTATCCTATGTGAGAGAGCTGGTTCAAGAGCTGGACGGTCAAATCCAGATTGAGCAGAAAGAAACGAAAGGAACAGCTTTTCAGCTTGTCCTTCCGATAAAAAATTTAATACAGAGAGGGTGAGTGTATGCGATTTTTCATTGCAGATGATGATCGTGCAATACGCTCGATTTTAGGTCAGATCATCGAGGATGAGGATTTGGGAGAGGTCGTGGATGAGGCTGATGATGGTGTTGGATTAGAGGCGCATTCATTGAACCTGAAAAAAGTAGACATCCTTCTGATTGATCTTTTAATGCCAGCTAGAGACGGCATTCAAACCATACGTCATATTCACCCTGAATTCAAAGGCAAGGTCATCATGATATCTCAAGTAGAAGCAAAAGAGATGATGGCAGAAGCCTATGAACTTGGAATTGAATATTATATTCATAAACCTGTCAATCGAATTGAAATTGTCAGTGTCATTCGAAAGGTCATGGAGCGGATCAAGCTGGAAAAATCAATTTACGATATTCAAGCTTCTCTTCGACATGTGCTGCCATTAGAGCCAGTGATTTCTCATGAGACAGGTACTGGATTAAAGCGAAGAACGATGAAAGAGGCAGGAGAATTCCTCCTATCTGAATTAGGAATTGTCGGAGAGAGTGGCTCTAAGGATTTACTAGAGATATTGATCTACTTACATGAAACGCAGACAGCCAATTCTCATGAGGTGAATTTTCCGCCATTAAAGCAGCTATTTATCAAAACGGCGGAACGAAAGCTTGGTCGTGGTGCGTCGGATGTGGAAGTGATGCGGGAAGTGAAAGCAGCAGAGCAGCGAATTAGACGAGCCATCCATCATTCCTTAAATCATTTCGCATCACTAGGGCTTACAGATTTTTCAAACCCTAAATTTGAGCACTATGCGTCGAAGTTTTTTGATTTCACTGATGTCAGCCAAAGAATGAAAGAAATGCAGAAGACTTCTTCATCCGCAGGGTCAACAGGCAGAGTCAATACGAAAAAGTTCGTGCAAATCTTTTATTTTGAAGCAAAGCAGCTATTCGAAGGGATGAGCTGAGGGAAATCTATTGGAATGATTGGAGAAATTAAACAGAGACAGAGTGCTTTTGACTATGAGCCGCCTTGCTCTTTTAGACGTCTTTGTTATTTATCTGATCATTCTGATTTTTCTTTTTTCTTGAAAATAAAACTCTCCTGTGCAATCGTTTGTTAAAATAGTGAGGTTAGACTAGAATGTCGGAGGTTTTATTTTGGGAAAAATTAAACGAAATGCGCTCTGCCCATGCGGAAGCGGAAAAAAATATAAACATTGCTGTGGTCAAAAATCAGGCGGAGAACAAACGTCTGAGCTTGTGTTTAAGGAAGCTGTACAAGTTCAAAAGGATTTAATGAATTATGCGTTCTCTAAGCATCAGAGAGCGATCAATCAATTCATTAATGAGTTTTCTTTCCTAGCAGATATGGATAAAGAAACGCAACAAATCTCAGTCTTTCATTTGAGTGTATGGGGCATTTTCTTCCGCCCATTAACAGATAAGAAAGAGACCATCTTCCAAGAATTCCTGACAAAAAAAGCAGAAGATATTACCCGGCCTAAAACTAGACAAGTGGTTGAATCTTGGACAGATATGGAGCCATCTTTGCTTTTATTAAATGAAAAAACGGACGAATCTCTTTACTTTGAGAATATGGTGACAGCTGAGAAGGTTGAAGTTGATGTGAAGCCGGTTCAAACTGTGCTGCCAGAGAAAGGTAGTCTTGTTCTAGGTTTCCCTGTTCAGTTTGAAGAAAAGGCAGAGTTTTTCATTCAATATACGATGTTTGCGAAAGAGTTTACTGATACGCTTCTTCTTCAGGTTCGCCAGCTCGTTGAAGCACATGAGGTAAACGGAGGAGCACGCAGCACATTTATGAGAGAAGCCTTCCCTGAAGTGCTAAAGTGTATGTTTGCGAAGCAAGAAGTTGAAGAAACAGAAGCGCCTCCTCAAACAGAAGGAAGTACAGTAGGACTATCAGCAGATCGGATGGACTGGGCGAGTGACGTTCAGCTGGAAACAGCCAAGCTGATTGAAGACGGGATGAAAGAGCACGGTGACCAAAGCCTGACAGATGGCGCTTTAACAGTTTGGAAAGCTTACTGTGATCAGAAAGCACCTGTGATCCGTAAAGTGGCGTCATTTGCTGCTGGAATCGAATATTATATTCATTCACTTGCAAGCGATGCCCCGCTTTCTCAAGCACAAGTTGCTAAAAAGTATGGCATTAGTGCGTCCACTGTATCGAGCCGATTTAAAGACATTGAAAAAGCGGTGAAAGAAGAGCAAGAAACGACTGTATAACATTAGAAAAGACGCGGCCTTTAAGGGCCAGCGTCTTTTTTGTAAAACATTATTCTGTGATGATAAAACTGCTCATATATTCTTTTGTTTTAAAGTCGTTTAAATCTATCTTCCACTGACTCTCACCGTTTCGTTTCATTTTCACTTCAAATTCAGTAGGGCTTGATGCTGGAGGAAGCTTATCGAATTCACTCGCATATAGCTTTAAACTTTTTTTGTACAACTCTTTTTTGGTGATGTTCCCTTTGTAAAATTCTTTTGAAATATCGGCTAGCTTCTCCTCTAATTCAGATGCGTCAATGCCTGTAACTTTTGCAGCAACTTCAGCTTCATCATTTTTAATAGCTTTTACACTAGTTTCTACTTTGGTTTTGTTCTTTACTGTATTTTGAATGCTCTTGTACATGTTTAGAATATCTTCATCACTGACTTCGTTACCATAGATGCTTGCACTTCTTCTAAAGTCTTTAATAAACATTTCATTATATTTATTCACAATATCAGCTTTGTTGTCACCAGTTAATTCAGGGAACTGTTTATTCTCCTCACCGAATACAATGACATCTGTGTATGCATTAAGAGCTTTTGCTGGGTTGTCTAATTTTTCGGCTGTATCAAGAATTTTTTTACCGTCAAGGTCAATTTCGATAGGATCATTATTTTTATTGATTCTATTTTCATAAACGAGCTGATATTTTTCACCTTTATCTACCAAATAGTAAAGAGACCCTGTTACAGATTTTCCTGAATTTAATGAATTTGATTTGAGTTTATCTTTACTACTATAAAAATCTAATTCTGATACTTGTGAATCACCTTGATAAAGCGTGAAATGGCTGCTTGATAATGAAAGTGGTTTATTATCTTTGTTCGTAATAGTTAAGTTGACCTTTAATACGATTTCATTATCTCGGAGAGTAGTCGATGTGTCGTCAGGTAAAGTATATTCATAGTTATTCACTTTTATCTCTACCGTATTAGAAGATTGTTTTTCGGAAGCTGTTGTTTTTCCTGAGCTTTGACAAGCTGCAGAGAAAATGACCATTAATGAAATTACGAAAAGTACACTTATTTTTTTTACCATTTGATACTCCTTTTTTTATGTATTTATCCTTCCTTTAATGTCATCAGTCTAATATTAAAGTGATGTATTAAAAGGGATAATCGGGATTTTAAGGGTTAAATATCCTGACCTTAATTTACTTCATTTATTTTATCTATTTTATTCATGGTAAGGAATAGGTTTTAATTCCTATTTTAGTAAGTTTAGTTCCGAAAACGTGTGGATTTAGGAGGGTTTTAAGAGGAAAAGACTAGTAAAAAAGAAATAAATTTTAAATGAAAGCTATCCTTTAACAGAGACAATCGCTATGTGTCAATGGTCTGTCATCATACACACCTTCTATTTTCTCAGCGTCCACCTTCAGATTGATTGTCAGAGAGCAGAATACTTGAATGTTGAAAATGATTCATGGGAAAATAAGGATGATTAAGCAGATAAGGGAGATGAGCTTTTGAAAAAAGTAACGCTTGGACGAACTGATTTACAGGTGAATCCGATAGGGCTTGGAACAAATGCAGTAGGCGGGCATAATTTATTCCCGAATCTGAGTGAAGATGCAGGGCGGGAGCTAGTAGAAACTGCTCTTGATCATGGTGTCAATTTCTTAGATTCTGCTTTTATTTATGGGCTGGGCCGTTCAGAAGAATTGATTGGCGAGATCATTGCCAAAAGAGGCGGCAGAGACGAACTGGTTCTTGCGACAAAAGGGGCTCATAAAGAAGTAAACGGACAAATCGAACTGGATAATAGCCGTGATTTCTTAAGACAGCAGGTCGAAGACAGCCTGAAGAGGCTGCAAACCGATTATATTGATTTGTACTATATGCATTTCCCAGACGGTCGCACGCCGCTGGATGAAGTAGCCGGTACTTTAAAGGAATTGAAGGATGAGGGGAAAATCCGGGCAATTGGGGCATCAAACCTTGATTTTGAACAGCTTCAAACCTTTAATCGAGATGGATACCTAGACGTGCTTCAATCAGAGTATTCTCTGCTGAAACGTCAGGCCGAGCAAGACCTTCTCCCATACTGCGTGGAGCATGGGATTTCCTTTATCCCTTATTTTCCATTGGCGTCAGGCCTGTTGACCGGGAAGTTTACAAAGGATGCGACATTTGATGATATTCGAGCAAAGGACCCGCTTTTCCAAGGCGATGCTTTCCTTCAAAACCTCGAAAAAGTAGACAAACTGAAGGCCATTGCGCAATCAAAACATGCCGAAACAGCACATGTAGCGCTGGCGTGGCTATTGGCGCAGGATGGCATTGATGCCATTATTCCTGGTGCAAAACGAGCCGAGCAAGTCTTACAAAACTTGAAAACAAATGATGTTCAATTAACAAAAGAAGAAATCAACGAAATTGATCAGATCTTTTCATAATATAAAAAATAAGGTGCCAAGTAGCACCTTATTTTTTATGCCATTGTGAGAGGAATCTTGATCACGAGCCTCAGGTTTGGAGAACGATACGTAAAATCAAGCGTGCCGTCTGCCTTTTCAACAAGTTGATGAATGATATAAGTACCCACACCTTGATGATCACCGCCTTTTGTCGAGCGGCCAAACGTCTTGAACAGATGATCTAATACGTGTTTTTCCATTCCCTTCGTACTGTTTTCACAATGAATCAAAAAGAGCCCGCTCCGGATGGAAGTCGTGATCGAGATGCTTCCCTCGTTCCCAGCTTGCTTCGCTTCAATGGCGGCATCTAATGCGTTATCAAGCAGGTTGCCAGTAAAACTCACCTGATCCGCCTTAGAAAAAGGAAGAGAAGAAAAGGGTGCTTGAAGATCTAGTGAAAGGGCAATGTCCTCTTTTTCAGCCCGCTGGAAAAAGGAATGAAGGGTGGAGGCCAAATAAGCATTTTCCCCTTTGATCCAAGGGAAATGTTTCACGTATTGCTGAATCAAATCTTTGATCTCATGCTCGTCATTCGATGCGGAAAAGGCATTTAAATGTCTAGCTGTTTCATGGTGTTTACTTCGCAGCTCAAGCAGCAAGTCATTGGTTCTCGACTCAGCATGAATCAGCTCTTGAAGCCGTCCATTTAATCGTTGCTTTGTTTGCATCACCTTGAAGGAAAGGAGATCGGCTGTCAAAATGATAATGACAGTTAAAAGATGGCTGAGCCCATTTCCGTGATTGAGAAAAAGTGAAATGCCTGAACAGGTGATGAGCACAAAAGCGCCTAATATCACGTAACCACTCATAACTAGCCAAAACCTTTTGTAAATGAAAAAGGTGTAAAGGCACAAGATGCAAAAGGTCAGAAGCCACACTATGCTTGATGACAAAGGCAGAACAGCGTTAGCAGCAGCATGAACTGCAAGACCGAGCCAGATGAGCGTATATATGCGAAATCCAAGATAGAAAGCGTTCACGTTCGTTCTCCTTAAAAGTAGTATTTCTTAAAGTATTCTAATTGCTGCTTCGTCATCATGGCTTTTTTATCAGTCCCTTCAAAAGACACGATAAATGAATTTTTGGCATACGCCGAAAAGTTCTTGATGTAATGAATATTGATGATAAACGAGCGGTGGGAGCGGATAAAGTCTTTCTCAGCTAAATCACCTTTTAACTCGTTGAGAGTTTGGTATGTTTGAATATCTCCTGTTGTTGTGACAATGGTCGTCGACCTGCCAGTACGTTCAACAAAGATGACATCCTTTTTTTGCAGTACATGGATATCTGATTGCTGCTTGATGAGAAGCCGTCCGTGAATGCTTTTCTCCTGCTTGGTGGACATGTAGCGCTCTAAGGATTTGGCGATTCGATCAGCTTGATAAGGCTTCATAATATAATCATGGACATTCAAATCAAAGGCATGGACAGCATACCCACTGTTTCCTGTCACAAATACAACATCTACATTCAGTGCATGAGAGTGAATAAGGTCTGCTAATTCATAGCCTGACATGCCAGGCATCTCAATGTCTGCAAACAATAAATCAATGTCGCCCTGTTTGACCTTCTCATATGCCTCCTCCGCTGACTGCGTCACAAAAACGATGTCAACGGCATCCATTCTGCCGACAATGGCATGCAGCTTTTCTAAATCCACTCGGTAATCATCGACAAGACCTACTTTTATCATAAAAATCACCTATGACTCTTCTTATTATTTGTCTATTTTACCATTTGTTTTTTAAAATGGATCATTTCAAGACAGAAAAAGGACGTTTCGCGACATTTTTATGTCAGACAGGCGGTATTTTTTCTATCATAGACGTAGATAGTCGAAAGGGGCGAACCAAATGATTACTCTCAGCGATTGTAGTTGCTGGTTTACAGATAAGAAAAAAGTCGTAAAGGCGATGAAACATATGACGTTCTCCGTGAAGGAAGGAGAAGTCGTCGGCATCTTAGGAGAAAATGGTGCGGGGAAAACCACATTATTACGCGCCGTTGCGACATTATTGGAGCCTACTCATGGAACAGTCAATGTTGCAGGCTTTGATACAGTCAAAGAAGCAACTGAAGTGAAGAAGCGAATTGGGGTCTTATTTGGCGGCGAGACGGGACTTTATGACCGTTTGACGGCTCGTGAAAACCTTGAATACTTTGGGAAATTATATGGCTTAGATCAGCATGAAATCAAAGCAAGAATTGAGGATTTGGCAAAGCGATTCGGGATGAGGCAGTACATGGATCGCAAGGTAAAAGGATTTTCAAGAGGGATGAAGCAAAAGGTGGCGATTGCCAGAACATTGATTCATGACCCTGACATTATTTTGTTTGACGAACCGACAACAGGTTTAGATATCACATCGAGTAATATTTTCAGAGAGTTTATTCATCAGTTGAAACAGCAAAATAAAACGATTCTATTTTCAAGCCACATCATGGAAGAAGTCAGCCTGCTTTGTGATAGTGTCATGATGATTCATCAAGGGGAGCTCGTGTACAAAGGAACGCTTCCAGAATTATATGCACAGGAACAAAGTGAAGACTTGAATTACATCTTTATGTCGAAGCTCGCAAGGGGGAATGCATAATGTGGAAAACCGTCTTTTTAAAAGAAATGACAGATTCGCTCAGAGACAGGAAAACGTTGCTCTTAACAGTGTTGATCCCTCTTTTGACGATGCTCGGACTCGTGTTTTTCTACGAAAGCATGATCGCTGATCCAGGCGATAAAACGTATACAGTCGCAATCAATGAAAAGCTTCCGTCCGATATGAATGACATGATCAAAGAAGTGAAAAACCTGAAACTTGAAACTTTTGATGACCCGCAGCAAGCCGTTAAAGACGGTGAGGCAAATGCTTATCTAGAAATGCCAAAAGATGCAGGCGATATGCTTCAGCATCAAACATCGTTTGCCATTAAAGTCCATGGGTATCCAACAGATGATGATTCCGTGATTGCGGTTCAAATGCTGCAATCATTGCTTGAACAGTATCAAAACCAAGTCGTAGAAAAGCGTTTGGCACAGGATCAGATCAAATCGTCAGTGATTCATCCATTTGAGGTGCAATCGGTTGATGTGCAAGAAGGAGAGGACGGGGACGGAGAAAACGGTGTGACCACCATGCTGCTGTCGATTCTCCTTCCAATGATTTTAGTGACCTCTGTGATCTCAGGTGCTTTACCAGCTGCGCTTGATATCGTAGCAGGTGAAAAGGATAGAAAGTCAATCGAAGCTTTATTCCTGACACCGGCCAGCAGACTTCAGCTTTTGATTGGAAAATGGCTAGCTGTTTCTATGTTTGGTATATTAAGTGGCATTGTGGCGATTGGCATGCTGCTGCTCTCTACATTGCTCTTTACAGAAAAGCTGAAACAAGCGCTGAACTTCGGAGATCAAGTGTGGAGCATCATCGGTGTTATGTTTGCGGCATTAATTATTTTCTCATTCATGGTATCCATGATTGAACTGCTGCTCAGTGTCGTTTCAAGCTCAGTGAAAGAAGCACAATCGTACATGTCCATGATCATTACACTAGGTGTGATTCCGATGTTTTTCACCATGAGAGCAGGCGCTACGCAGCTAGATACGTATTACTTTGCGATCCCATTCCTTAATATTCACGCACTATGCAAGCAATTGATGTTTGGCATCGTTGATCCAATGTCGATTGGCCTGACGCTCGGCTCCTCGGCGCTGACAGTGATGATCTTGTTTGTCATCGTGAGAAGTTTGTTTATGAAAGAGAAATGGATGCTTGCGAAATAGAAAGAACATTTCATTGATAGAAATGAAGAACTTGTAGATTTTTTCTACAAGTTTTTTGTTTTGTATGTTTAAGTGAGTGATAAAAAAGGGATCACAATGTGAATGAGGTGATAGAATAAAAATGCTCAGTCGTGTAAAATTTTACTTAAAAGGGGTTTTGTATATGAGTTATCAAGTAGAAGACGATGATGTTTTGGGATTATGTAATATATATGCTCAGCAAACACATCATTTTGAAGCTTTCATTTTAGGGAATAAAAAAGGACTGATAGAATTGAGAAATGCAATTGATAGAGCTTTAGAAACAGGTAGTTCTGTTGCACATGTATTCCCATCTGATTATGAAGGCTATGAAACTTATATTGCTTTAGTAAACGATGAGCAAAGGTTCGAGAAATTAATCACTCCTTATGTAGAGGAATACATGCAAGAAGACGATGCCATTGATCCAATTGACATCATAAGAGAATATGATGCTGAAAAAGGGAATGCCTCTTCATAATATGCTTCCTTTTGTCAGTATAAGCCTTCCCGATAAGGAGATGAGAGAATTGCCAACAGTCTTCAGTTATGGAATCGCCTGCTTCATCGCTTTTCTATTAATCACTTTCGTCCATACCCATAAAAAACTAGAAAAGAAACTTGATCTGACGATTTTGATCATAGTAGCCATCATATTATTGATGGTGAATGTCTTGTGGATATGGGTCACGCTTTTCTTCTTTACTTGTATATATGTTGGAATCAAATATAGACATCAATCGAAAAAAGACTAAAAAAACCCCCGGGAACCGGGGGTTTTTCTTTAGTTCTTGATGAACTTTTCAACCAATGAGCTTGTTTTGTAGTCGTTCAAATCAAGTTTCCATTGGTCGATATCGTTTTTCTTCATGTTCACTTCTACTGTTTCTTCAGAAGATGATGGTCCTAATTTTTTAAATTCATCTGGATAGATAGAAAGTAGATATTTCTGTGCATCATCATAAGATGCTGTACGGTTTTTGCTGTAGAATTCAGTTGCTTTTTCTTTTAAACGATCGACAAGCGGGCTTGCATCAATTGGTGTAAGTGTCACAGTCACGACAGCTTTATCACCGCTGATTGATTTTGTTTTCGTTGATACTTTTGATTTTTCAGCTAATGTTTCTTTCACAGCTTTTAGAAGCTTATCAAGGTTTTCGTCTTTTGCTGAGCTAGATGAAATACCAGAAGAAGAAATATAGCCTTGTTTGAATGATTTATCAAATTCGTTTACGACAGTTGATTTGTTATCACCTGTTAGTTTTTCGAAATCGTCATTTTTCTTACCAAAAATCATGACATCAATATAAGAAGAAAGGGCTTTTGCAGACGCTTGAAGTGTATCTGCCTTTTTCATCAAGTCTTTTCCTTTAATATCGAATTCTAGTGTTTTGTCATCTTTTTTCGATCCAGAACCAGGCTCTGTGTAGACAAGTTGATAGTCTTTTTCTTTATCAACTACATAGAAAAGACCACCTTTTGATACTTTACCTGCATTTAGAGAGCTTGAAGATAATACTTCGTTGTAGTCATCAGGAGAGATGGTAGACACCTGAGCGTCATCTTGGTAAAGCGTAAAGTTGCTTTTATCCACATTCAATGGTTCTTTGCTGATGTTTTTTACAGATACATTCACTTTTAGGACATATTGATCATCCTGAACAGATGTATCGTATTGAGGTGGTAAAGTGTACTCAGCACTTTCTACTTTTACTTCAGCTGCATCAAGGGATTTTTTTGTATCGCTTTCTTTCGCAGCAGTTTTGTCTTTTCCACCACTACAAGCAGCAGCGACAACAGTTACACACAAAATCAGAAGAAACAGGGATAATTTCTTTTTAAACATGAGATGTTTTCCTCCTCGGGTTTTATGGTGAATTTCATTGGAAAGCTTTAGTTCATATCGTTCTTTTTGCACAAAAAGAAAAATACTGTATGTTTTTTACTGTAGAATGAAGCGAAAGTACTGTCAATACCTCAGTGCGTTCGAAAGGTTCATCCACTTCAAGTAGTAAAAATGACACTATGTTGAGAGGAGAAATGTGTATTTTATTGTTTGAAATCTCCTGTAAAAACTCAACATTTTATATTTTAAGGTTTTGAGTCGGATTATTGAATAGGTTCAAATGACTGTTTTTGAAGAAGATGTAGCAAATAGAAGGATTTTTATGACTTGTAAATGAGTCGTTAGTAATGAATATTTTTTCCTGTGATGTGTATGATCACTAGGTTTGTGTGTTGTTGACATAGAGACACTTGTCCAGCGAAATGTTGAGGTATTTAGACAGGCTCTCGACACGGAATGTGTCTTTTCCCTTCAAAATGGCAGTCATCTACACAGAAACCCTACATAAAATAAAAGAGAAATGAATGGGAGGTGGATGTATGGCAGTGGTAAGAGCGACAAGCTCTGATATTGATTTAATGGCCAGACTGCTGAGAGCCGAAGCGGAAGGTGAAGGGAAACAAGGGATGCTGCTTGTAGGAAATGTAGGCATCAATCGTTTGCGTGCCAACTGTTCTGACTTTAAAGGGCTGCGTACGATTCCACAAATGATTTATCAGGAGCATGCGTTTGAGGCGGTCACGCATGGCTATTTTTATCAGCGAGCACGAGAAAGTGAAAAGACACTTGCACGGAGGAACATTAATGGTGAACGATTTTGGCCTGCGAAATTCAGTCTTTGGTATTTTAAACCGCCTGGAAATTGTCCATCCACTTGGTACAATCAGCCGTTTGTGGCAAGGTATAAGTCACATTGCTTTTACCAGCCCACAGCTGAAACATGTGAGAATGTTTATAACACCTTTTAGTTTGATGAACAGCACAATCCTTTGTATTCAAGAGGATTGTGTTTTTCTTTTTTTCAAAATGGGTAACCATTGTGTATCAACAAGATGAAGCACGTGATTGGAGGAAATGAGAATGTATCAAGACTTAAAAGGGAAAACAGCCATTGTGACAGGTTCTTCTAAAGGCATAGGACAAGCCATCGCATTGAGGTTTGGACAAGAACAAATGAACGTGGTTGTGAATTATAAAGGTGATGAAGAGGGTGCTGAAGAAACAGTACAAGCCATCCAGCAGCATGGAGGTAGGGCGGTGAAAGTACACGCAGATGTCTCCAAAGAGGAAGGAATTCAGGCGTTAATGGATGCCGCGCTGGAGAATTTTAACGCACTAGACGTGTTCGTCAATAATTCGGGATTTAATGGTGAAGAAGCAATGCCGCATGAATTGACGCTGGAACAATGGCAAAAGGTCATTGATGTGAATATCACAGGCTCATTTTTAGGAGCAAAGGCAGCGATTGCCTATATGATGGAACATGATGTGAAAGGATCAATCTTGAATATATCCAGTGTCCATCAAGAGATCCCGCGTCCGTTTAATGTTCATTACTCTACTTCTAAAGGAGGAATGAATATGATGACGAAGACGCTGGCTCTTGATTATGCCGTAGCGGGTATTCGGGTCAATGCGATTGCACCAGGTACAATGGCAACGGAATCAAATGACGACCTTCAAGACGAACAGAAAAAACAAAAGCAGCTTGAGAAAATTCCAATGAGAACGTTTGGCGATCCGAAAGAGATTGGGTCTGCCGCTGCATTTCTCGTATCGAAAGAAGCTGCCTATATTACAGGTACTACATTATTTGTTGATGGAGGAATGACACTTTATCCATCTCAATTAAATGATGAATAATAGAAAAACATCCGCCCCATTAGCCGGCGGATGTTTTTTCTTTGTAGCGGTGTGCTGACTTTGCTGGTTTGCCGAGCAGCATAGGATACTTGCTCAAGAAAGAGATACATGGCACCATGAGCAGCAATGTACCGATCGTATAAAAGAGCGTCCAAGAAAGCTGCGCTGTATCAGAGATATTGATGCCTAGTCCGTAATAAACAAATGCCTTCATGATATCGATACCGGCAAATTGCAGGACGAGAATCACAATGGAATGACGTCCGAGATACGTCAATATCGTGGACGTTTTCAATTTGAAGCTTAAATAAATGACAGCAGCTGAACCGAGCAGTGCACAAGCATAAAAAATGAATAGATCTCCATAGTCATTGACCCGCATATCAATTCGTGAATTAAAGCTTTGCATATATGCAGTCAGTACAAGCAGACCTGTACATAACAGAAGGGTAGGATCTGTTTTTAATTCCACAAACCATTGTTTTGCTAAAAATCCGATTGAATAAAACACAACAGCCGTTAACGCAACGTTGGCATTCCAAGGGAGACTCTGGTTTAACAATAGCGTGGAAGCATATCCGGCTCCACCGCAAAGGACGGTCAGTAAAATCAATACAGCTGGTTTTCCTTTTGTCAGACGATGCATCAAGAAAAACAACATTTCCACTAAAAAGAGTGTCGTTAAAAACCAGATGGCTGGGTTATGTGTCAGTCTTGCTTCATCGGCATTTGAAATGAAAATTCCCGTAAATGGAACGAAGGGATCAATATCTGTTTGCCCTTTAAAGGCGAAAAATCGGGTCACCGTGAACCAGAAAACGTACGTAATAATGGAGAAATAGAGATAAGGTAAGAGCAAGCTTTTCGCTTTTTTCTGTATAAATGACATAGCAGGTTGTGAAGATGATCGAAACATCATACCTGATAGTAAAAAGAAGAGTGGCATATGAAAAGAGTATATAAATTGCTTGAATGAATCAGGAATGGGTACATGTGCCATAACGACGAGCAGAATGCCGATTCCTTTAGCCGCATCCACCCAGTCGAGTCGCTTATTCAAGGCCAGTCATCTCCTTCCTTCTCAGCATTGTAAACCGTTACTTCATATGTACCTCTACTATATAAAAGGTACACCTACAATGCGTTTACAGTTCGCTAACGATTAGAAGACACATTTGCGATCAGATGACAGAAGGAAGCGTTTTGACATCTCGATGTTACATTTCCCATTTTTTATGACAATGTAAAAAAGAAGCCAACGAAAGATTGGCTTCAAAATAGTTCTGCGATTCGTTCAAAGGAACGCTGCTTTTCCATTGGATCAAATGAATTGTTTAATATCATGATCTCGCCTGTTTGATAGCGGTCCATTAAGATTTGCAGCTGTTCTTTCACTGTTTGCTTTGAGCCAACAATCATTCGCTGGCGGTTTTGTAACACTTTTTTCTTTTCTTGCTCAGTGTAATGATAGTTCTCTGCTTCTTCTATAGAAGGAACGCGACTGTCCAGCCCTTTTTCAACCCGAAGCAGCCATAAATCTGTACTGGTGGAAATGCGGCTTGCTTCCTCGTCTGTGTCTGCGCAGATCACAAAGACAGCAAACATAGACTGAGGCTGACGTGAGAAAACGGATGGAGAAAAGTGTGACCGATACGCTTCAAAAGCTTGCCGGCCTCGTGCAGGATGAATAAAATGTCCGAAAATATAGTTGATTCCAAGTGATGCCGCCTGGATGGCACTGTTTTCCCCGAGTCCAAGCAGCCAGACTGGCGGATAAGAATCAACGAGCGGAGCCGCTTTCACTCCTGCATGCCGATGACCAGAAGGCAGGCTGTCAGATAAGTAAAAAAGAAGGTCCTCCAACTGGCGGTCAAATTGAGACAGTTCTTTCTTCACGCCGTCTGTCAAAGCGAGTCTCGTCCGTTCAATTCCGCCTGGGGATTTACCAACCCCGATCTCAATCCGCCCAGGGTAAAGGGCTTCAAGCTGGCGGGTGACTTCTGCTACTTTAAAAGGGCTGTACTGCGGGAGTAAAATCCCCCCAGAGCCTGTGCGCAATGTCGATGTGTGTGAAGCAATATGTGCCATTAATATTTCAGGCGCTGTACTCGCGAGTCCTCTCGTGCTGTGGTGTTCAGCAAACCAATACCGCTCATACCCCAGTGTTTCCGCAAGCTTGGCCAGCTCTGTCGTATGAACCAATGTTTCTTGTGCGGACTGGCCTTTAGGGATGGCGACTTGATCTAATATATGAAGTGATGGCATCATCAACACCCTTTCATCAATACGTTGAATTCTATTCATAAGTATAAAGAAAGTCATGAACGGAAGGAAATGAAAGGGTTTATCACAGCTATGTATGTGAATTTTCTATATCAACATATGAAGTGGAGGCGAGCTCTGTTTTTAAGCGAGAGGCTGTATAACGGGAACATTCGACAATGTTTCACATGAAACACTTCTTTTACGACATGAATCATTTTTGTCATGGATCTTTCTTTAAAAAAATATCATCATATTGAAACCTCTTTTATACATAGATCGTATATACTAGTAAATAGAAAAAAGAGTAAGAGGCTCCAATGTCATTTCATGAATTTTGTCGAATTTTCATGTATGATGATTTTAATAGGGTCCATCGCTTAATAAATAGATTTTTATTATGCTGGAGGAGTGATTGATTTGGCGATTACATTAGAAAAAGGTCAACGTATTGATTTAACAAAAGGAAAAGCAGGACTAACCAATATTCTAGTTGGACTTGGCTGGGACCCTGTGTCACAAGGCGGCGGTTTTCTTGGAAAGCTGTTTGGCGGCGGAGGCGGCGCTGATATTGATTGTGACGCTTCAGTGCTGATGCTGAAAAATGATAAGTTTGTTGAAAATAAAGATTTGATTTACTTTGGCAATTTGAAAAGCAAATGCGGCAGTGTTGAGCATACAGGTGACAACCTGACAGGTGAAGGAGACGGAGATGATGAACAAGTCCTCGTCAACTTAAGCAAGGTGCCAGGCAATGTGAATAAATTGGTGTTCGTTGTGAACATTTATGATGCACTTAGAAGAAACCAACACTTTGGTATGATTCAAAATGCTTACATCCGAATTGTTGACCGTTCAAACAATCAAGAATTAGTGAAATATAATTTGAAAGATGAATATGCAGGTAAAACATCATTAATCGTTGGAGAGCTTTATCGCCACGAGAATGAGTGGAAGTTTGCAGCTGTAGGAAATGGTACAAACGATGCGAAGCTTGCCGATATTACGAGAAACTACATTTAATTTAGAAGGGAGAGGTTCCTAGTGGGAATTTCTTTAGCGAAAGGTCAAAAAATTGATTTAACAAAAACGAATCCAGGTTTAACAAAAGTAGTCGTAGGTCTTGGCTGGGATGTAAACAAGTATGATGGCGGACATGACTTTGATCTAGACGCAAGCGTATTCCTTTTAGATGCAGCAGGGAAAGCAAACTCTCCATCTGACTTTGTCTTCTACAATCAAACAACTGGCGGTGGCGGAAGTATCGTACATACAGGCGATAACCGTACAGGTGAAGGAGACGGAGATGACGAGCAGGTCAATGTTGATCTTTCAACTGTACCAGCAAGTATTGAGAAAATCTCCTTCGTCATTACAATCCATGATGCAGAAGCACGCAGCCAAAACTTTGGACAGGTGTCTAACGCTTACGTCCGTATTTTAAATGCGGCATCAAATGAAGAGCTCATTCGCTATGATTTGGCGGAAGACTTTTCAATTGAAACAGCGATTATTGTAGGTGAATTATACCGTCATGGCGGAGAGTGGAAATTCTCAGCTGTTGGATCAGGTTATCAAGGCGGACTTGCCCGCATTGCAACAGACTTCGGCTTAGATATCGGGTAACGCCCGTTTTCATATTTTCAGGAGATAGGAGAGATACGAATATGGCGATTCAGCTTTCAAAAGGACAACGTGTCGATTTAACGAAAACCAATCCAGGGCTGACAAAAGTGATGATCGGACTTGGCTGGGATACGAATAAATATTCAGGCGGAGCCGAATTTGATTTGGACGCTTCGGCTTTCTTAGTAGATGCAAACAATCGTTGTCAACAAGATACAGACTTTGTGTTCTATAATAATCTGCAGCATCCAAGCGGCAGTGTCACTCATACCGGTGATAACCGTACGGGTGAAGGAGATGGAGATGACGAGCAAATTCTCGTTGATTTCTCGAAAATTCCTGCTAACATTGATCGTATCGGAATTACAGTGACGATTCATGATGCAGAGGCACGTAGCCAGAATTTTGGACAAGTCTCTAATGCATTTGTTCGTGTTGTAAATGAAGAGGGCGGGGAAGAATTGATTCGTTTTGATTTAGGGGAGGACTTCTCAATTGAAACAGCTGTCGTCGTATGCGAACTATACAGACACGGCAGCGATTGGAAGTTTAACGCAATCGGAAGCGGATTCTCTGGCGGACTTGCAGCTCTTTGTCAAAATTATGGGTTAGAAGTGTAAAGAGAAGAAACAACTTCATTCAAGAGGCGCTGCCAATGACTCATATGAGGGTATTTTCCAAAGTGAGAAAGAAACAGCGATCAAGAATAACAGCAGGCGAAAGCCTGCTGATGCTTCTACACTTATAGGAGGAAAACCAGTTGGACATTTTGAAACATATGTTGGACACGTATGCCTCGTTTTTTGATTGGCATATGTGGGCAGAGGTATTAACAGACCCTGTCTCTTGGGGGCTTATTGGGACCCTTGTCGTGCTTGAAGGTTTGTTGTCAGCGGATAACGCACTTGTATTAGCTGTTATGGTGAAACATTTACCTGAAAAGCAGCGTAAAAAGGCATTAACCTACGGATTAATTGGCGCTTATTTCTTCCGTTTTCTATTCATTGGCGTAGGGATGCTGCTTATTAAGTTTTGGTGGATTAAGGTTCTAGGCGCTGCATACTTAGCTTGGCTGGTCATTAAGCACTTCTGGTTAGGTGACGGAGATGACGAAGCGAAGGAATTGAAAAAAGAAGGCTGGATGATTCGTGTATTTGGCGTCTTCTGGGCAACTGTTATTTCTGTAGAAATTATGGACCTTGCCTTCTCGGTAGATAGTATTCTTGCTGCATTCGCTGTATCTGAGGAAGTATGGATTCTTCTTTTAGGTGGAATGCTTGGAATTCTCATGATGCGTACAGTGGCACAATTATTCCTTGTGCTCATCGACCGTATACCAGAGCTTGAGAATACGGCATTTATTCTCATTGGAATTATTGCCATCAAAATGGGCTTAAGTGCTGCTCATATTGAAATCCCGCATCTCGCATTCTTTGCGATTATTATCCTAGCGTTTATCGGAACGTTTATTGTTCATAAAATCAATAAGAAGAAGCATCAAGGTGTAACAAACGAAGCTGCGGCTTCAAAAGAAGAATAGGACGATCAAAAAGGAATGGAGTTGACTAGCGGCTCCATCCTTTTTTGAATCATCAAGTCATTACAACAGGAGGTGGCACTGCATGCGATATTTTCGTTTTTTATCAGAGACGAGGCAGCACGATATTTTTTTTAAGCGGCCGGCGGCAGTTCATTCATTGACGCCAAGGCATGTACTTGCGCATGCATTAGGTGCTACTTTGTATATGCCTGCGACAAGACAGGATGTAGCAGACATGCTGCTTTCGCAGAAATATGAAGCGCTTTGCTCTGTTGTGTTTTGCTTGGAGGACGCCATTGGTGATCAGGAAGTGGACATGGCTGAACAGAATATAGTGGCACAATTGACCTGCCTTTCTGAGACAATTCATCAATCTCCAGAAATGGCTGAGCATTTGCCGCTTTTATTTATTCGGGTTCGTTCGCCCAAACAGCTGCTCAAAATGGCAGGTTTGCTCGGTCCCTCTCTTCATTTACTGACTGGTTTTGTGTTTCCAAAGTGCTCCGTTCACAATGCAAAGGAATATGTGGACAGTTTGAAACAGGCTTCAGCACAAACTCAGAAAACACTATACGGAATGCCCATTTTAGAAACACCAGATTTATTAGAAAAAGAAACGAGATATCAGGTGTTGTCTGAATTAAAGCAGATCATGCTGAATGATGAGGAATATATTTTGAATATTCGCATTGGGGCAACGGATCTGTGTGGATTATACGGCATTCGCCGTGATCGCGAGACCACCATTTATGAGATCAGAGTCATTTCTGAGTTGATCACAGATATCATCAATTATTTTGGTCGTTCATTTGTGATATCAGGTGCTGTATGGGAGCATTTTGGACCGGCACGAAAAGAACTAAATCCATTCATCCGTGCAATTTCTAAGAGCGGTGAATCTTCCTCATTTGAACTCGATCATATGCAAGGTCTGCTCAAAGAGACAAAGCTGGATGTGGTAAACGGTATTCATGGCAAGACAGTCATCCATCCAACACATCTCAAGCCAGTTCAAAGCATGTACGTTGTCACAAAGGAAGAGTACATGGATGCATTAAGTATTTTAGAGCATGCAGATGGTACAGTCGGCGTGATGAAGAGTACCTTTTCTAATAAAATGAACGAAACGAAGCCGCACTATCGCTGGGCGGAAAATATTTTAATGAAGTCAGACATTTACGGGGTGTTTCATGAAAATAGAAGCTATATCGACATACTCACAGAAGCAGAAGCCGCATACGCTGAACATCTTGGAACATATGGAGGTGGAGCTTAACCTCAAAGAGGGTACGCTTCAGCTTGAAAAAGAACATCTTTTTGACATGGCGGCACGGGTGAACAAAAAGAGAGCCTTTTTATTTGTTAGTAAGGTGCTCGGGAAACATATGCCTGTTCACCCGTTGAAACCACTCCTCGTCTCAGGTCTTTTGGCAATGGCTTATGCAAAAGAACAAACAGGCAAGACGCCCCCGCACCAAGACTGTGTAGTAGATGCTCTAAAAACGGATGATCATGCTAAGTTAATTGAAGCCTATGCAGCGCTCAAACAAGAGAAGCTGCCGGCAAGTAACGAGCCGATAGTAATCGGCTTTGCTGAAACGGCAACTGCGCTTGGTCATGGTGTGTATGACGTCATAGAAGGAGCATCTTACATTCATACGACACGTGAACAGCTGTTGGATCTTGATCCTTCACTCGTATTTGAAGAGGAACATTCTCATGCGACAGATCAGCTTTGCTACGCAGACGACGCCTTACTTCGTACGGATCGTCCAATTGTGCTAGTAGATGATGAGGTCACGACAGGCCGGACAAATATGAATATTATTCGGGATCTGCACGCAAAGCACCCTAGATCCTCTTATACGATTCTATCCATTTTAGATTGGAGAACAGAGGAGCACGAGGAAGCGATGCTCCAGCTTCAAGAGGAGCTGGGGGTAAATATCACATCATTATCTTTATTAAAAGGGCAGATGATGTTTCGGGGGACAACACTGGATGAGCCTACTTATTCATATGAGATTGCTGCGCAAGAGAAAAGACCTGAACTCTCTTTTCATTCTCTTCAATCCTTCTTTAAGCAAGTGCCATATTCACTTTCCCATGCAGTCAATCCGGCGGGGCATTCGCCGTATATCCATGAAACAGGTCGTTTCGGTTTAAGCGCAGCGGACACGGATGCTATTGATCAAGCAGCTGCTGAGGCTGGGCTGAAGCTTCAGCGAGAACGAAAAGGAAAACAGACACTCTGCTTAGGGACAGGAGAATTGATGTATGTGCCGATGAGGCTTGCAGCTCATATGGGCGAAGGTGTCCTTTTTCATTCGACGACAAGAAGTCCGATTCATCCGGTTGAAAAGGAAGGGTACGCTGTCCAAAACGGATTCGCATTTTTGAGTCCAGAGGATGCCCGCATTCAGCACTACGTGTACAATATCCCTAAAGATCAGTACGATGATGTCTTTTTGTTTTTTGAGAAAAAGGTGTCTCAAGAAGCTTTGATGCCGCTGATCCACTTATTTGCTGAGCGGCATGTGAAGCATGTGCATATTGTGACTTTATCAGATGAGGTGAAGGTGAATGGCTAACGTGTATACAAAGATGGGAAGCTATCCAGAGCAGGACGTAACCTTCTTACTCAAGGATTTATCGTCGATTGAGATGGAGAAAAGTACTGAGGAGCGGGAGCGCTCTATTCAAAGCGGTGCCCATTACTCAGAAATGCTGCCAATTGAATATAAGCCGACGGCATCTTATATGGACTTATTCTATCAATCTCTTGAAGAAAGTAAGCAAAAGGTAGCGGAAGCCGTAGCGGTTGTCGCAGAACAAATTGTGAAAAAGCGAGGATTTCAAACCGTTCTGTGCAGCTTGGCACGGGCCGGGACACCAATCGGGGTGCTCATTAAACGGTATATCAGAAAGACGTATGGTCTCGATTTGCCGCATTATAGCATCTCTATTATTCGTGACCGTGGAATAGATGAGAATGCGCTGCATTATATACTCAAAGAACATCCAGGTTTTGAGATTGCCTTTATTGACGGTTGGACCGGAAAGGGTGCTATTTCCAAAGAGCTTCAACAAGCGGTGCTTGATTTTGAACAGAAATATGGAATTCGTCTTTCGAGTGAGCTGGCTGTGCTTGCTGATCCTGGTTATTGTACGAGTGTTTACGGAACGAGAGAGGATTTCCTCATTCCAAGTGCCTGCTTGAATTCAACGGTATCTGGCCTAGTTAGTCGAACGGTGCTAAACAACCGCTGGATCCATGCCGATGATTTCCATGGGGCCAAGTATTATGAAGAGCTCATTGATGAGGATGTCTCTAATCTGTACGTTAATACAATTGAAGAAGCATTTTCTGAACTTAATGCAAATGTACAAGAGAAAGCAGAGACCCTGCTCGCACAAGGAACGCCTCCTGACTGGCGGGGGATGACCTCCATTGAAGCAATTGGTCAGGAGTTCCAAATTGACAATACGCATTTGATTAAGCCGGGCGTCGGTGAGACGACCCGTGTGCTG
This sequence comes from Bacillus sp. 22190, assembly GCF_052045575.1. Classification (NCBI taxonomy): domain Bacteria; kingdom Bacillati; phylum Bacillota; class Bacilli; order Caryophanales; family Bacillaceae; genus Bacillus; species Bacillus sp. 22190. Next base: position 58,873 of record NZ_JBQEPF010000009.1, read on the forward strand.
CTCAGAAGAGTTCCTTGGAAAATACTCATTCAGCCAGGATCTCGGGAAAAGCTCAAGCACATTTTACTACTCGCAGAGGACAGAGGCGTGCCCGTGATTGAATATGCCAACATGTCCTACACATGCTGTGGGCTCATCCGCCCGTTGGAGCAATCGTCATGAAGAACATGGCATTTGCCAGTGACTTAGACCGGACACTGATATACTCACATCGAATGCTGGAGCAGTATGCATACAAGGGAGCATACGAATTAATTGAGGTGCTGGACGACCGGCCGCTTTCCTACATGTCTATTGAAACGAAAGCCTCCTTACAGGCAATTCATCAAGCAGGCTGGTTTATCCCAGTGACGACAAGAACGACAGCACAATTTGAACGAATCACTCTCTTTCAGCAAGAGATCAAACCAGAGTATGCCGTCACGACAAACGGCGGCTGTATTCTTCATCACGGCAAGCCGCTTGAGGAGTGGCAGGCGATTGTAGATGAGAGACTGCAAGAGTGTATGCCAGTGATAGATATGCTGCGGGCGATCTCTGAACTTCCGGTTGCCGCTTGGGTGAAACGTACTCGAACAGCTGAGGGAAGATTTCTTTATTTAATTATGAAAGACGAGTTTCTTTCTCATATTCCGCTCGCTGAATTAAGGCTGTGGGGTGAGGAGAGAGGCTGGCAAGTTTCCCTTCAAGGCCGAAAGCTGTATTTTATTCCAAAGCCGCTCAATAAGTGGGCTGCTGTTGCTTTTCTAAAAGAAAGGCTACACCTTGAATATGTATATGGTGCGGGCGACTCCTTGTTAGATGCTGATCTCATACGTCAAGCGGATAAAGGCTTCGCTCCGAGTCATGGGGAAGTCTTAGATGTTGATTTATCGCTTGAACCGACGACAGCCTCTGGCATGGCGGCGGCAGACGAAATCGCCGCTTCTGTCGCAAAGAAGATGAACACAGCAAAAAAGCCTTCGATTCGATAGCAGAAGTAGAAGGCTGAATGATATGATAGTAGTAGCTTTCGAGAAAATATAGGAGAAAGGAAGGAGCGGCGTGAGTTATAAAGAAATCAATGTAACCCAGACACGGGCGAAACAGGAAGCCTGGAAAAACCTGCTGAAAAAGCCGCTCCCTGAACGAGACGGCTACGTCAAGGACGAGCACACCTTATCCTTGCCGCGTCTCGCCGCCCGTGTCCTTGGAACTCCGCATGATGCAACCGATTATTTTATTTATTTACATGAATTATACGAAACTGACGGCATGCATATTTTAAGTGAAACCCTCAACCGGCATATTGAGCCGGAGCACTTTCAAGCGCTCCAGCGGATTCATATGATCAATCAGGAAGAAAAGGGATTGTCCGTGAATCGATTTGTGGCTTTCTTAGACGGTGAACAGCTCATTGTCCGTCATCCAAACCCAGTGATGAACCGGCATATTCGCCTTTCGTTAATCCAGGTGTTTGAACATTTCAAGCAGCTGCATGAAGGGGGATTCCAGCATCCTGATTTCCGCCGCGTGCTGCTAGATGTAGTGAAGTTTTCAAATAATCATCTAGGACCATGGCTGAAGGAAGGAAATTTGGAAGAAAAAATGCCAGCTGTCATTTGGTATGGAGAGGCGAATAAAAGTCAGCTTTATTTTCTTTACTATGTCATGCTGATTGGCTGTGATGTGGTGCTGTTTCATCCAGAGGGCAAGGATCAATTTCGTGAATTAGATCCAGAAGAAAAGCTGACTTTTATTGATCAGTATCCAGGGACGTCAAAGCTTGAACCGTTCCCTACTGAAAAGCCTGAGAGGAAATCAACGGTGGCGTACCGTTCGACAAGAGAGCTTGAAGAGGTACTTCACACAGAAGATTCCATGCTGTATAAGCCATGGCAATTCAGAGATCATACCCCTCATTCCATTACGCTAAAGACAACGTATGATGAGTTGTTTTTAATTGCAAAGGAACGGTCGTTTATCCGCCCGAATTTCAAAGCAGACCGTGACACCATACAGATTCCGAATCTTTTTGCGAAGATGATGGGGGTGACGAGAGACAAGCGAGAATATTGGGACCGTATCCATACGCTAATGGAGGGGAAAGAAACGAAAACGATTCGTCATTTCCCTTTCACACAAGAAGTGTCTTCAAATTATCAATTTCATTATCAGCATGCACTTTCTAAAGCAGGAGAGGTTGACCCTGATTTGTTAATGAAAAGCAATGTGTGGCAGTTCTCGCATTTGTATGAGGGCACGCAGCGTGCGATCGCAGAGGCCATTTCTCGAATTTGTCAGCATCCGAAGCTGTTAAAAGAAGGCCATGAGACCGAATTAGATGTACGTATTTATTTATTCAAGCAGCTTTTGCATATGAATCAAGATGTAATTGAACTCATTCAAACCTTTGATTATGCCCAGACTGTACCGAAAGTGATTTTATACCATACGGAATATAATGGTGAGCTGACTCGTTCTGATGCGGCTGCCCTGATTTTCCTAAATGAAATGGGTGTGGATCTCTTCGTCTATCATCCCGCCGGCTATCAGTGTATAGAGCGGTATATAGACGATCAATTATTTGATACACATTGGCTTGATGAAATGGTCATGAACCAAGAGTTTAAAGAGCCGTCCATTGTGAGAAAGTTATTTCAATCCATTAAAAACCGATAAGGAGATCAAAGCTTATGACAAATACAAACGGAAATGACATCATTTCAATTGATAAAGAGGAAATCACGATTGAAAAGGCAGACGATATTCGCGTTCAGCTGCGCAATGAACCAGAAGTCCAAAACATTGCGAGACAGATTGATGCCAAAAATCAGCTTGAACTGCTTGAATACGGAAAACAGCCGGCTGTCGAAATCTCTAAGTTTTCTGACCGTATCCTCTCTATGATGCGTTCAACAAGTGTCACAGACTCAGGAACGATGCTTACACAGCTTGGAAAGATTATGGATCGTTTTGATAAAAATGATTTTGACGAGCCTAAGGGCGGTTTGTTATCAAAAATCTTTAAACGCGGCGGCAGCATGATCGAGAAGATTTTCAGCAAATATCAAACGCTCGGTGCAGAAATTGAAAAAATCAACGTGGAAATTAGTAAATACAAAGATGAAATGACCAAATCGACGGTTACGCTTGAAGAAATGTATGAGCATAACATTCAATACTATATGGAGCTTGAAAAATATGTCGTCGCAGGGCAAATGAAGATCGAAGAATTAAAACAATTGGTTCCTTCTTATGAAGAAAAAGCGGCGGGGGGAAACCAGCTGGCACAAATGGAGCTAGATACGCTTCGTAATGGAATTCAAGCGCTTGAGGAACGTGTATATGATCTTGATATGGCACGGATGGTGGCACTTCAAACCGCACCACAAATCCGTTTGTTGCAGCGTGGTAATACGAAATTAATCGGGAAAATTAACTCTGCCTTCATCATTACGATTCCAATTTTCAAAAATGGAATCATTCAAGCGGTAACAGCGAAGAGACAAAAGCTTGTGGCTGATTCCATGAGTGAGCTGGACAGAAGAACGAACGAAATGCTGAAACGAAATGCTGAAAATATCTCAAGTCAAAGTGTTGAGATTGCTAAATTATCAGGTCGTCCAAGCATCGACATTGAAACGATCGAATCATCCTTTAATACGATTGTACAAGGGATGAAAGAGACGAAGCAGATTGAAGAAGAAAACAAACGATTACGTGAGGACGGAACAAAACGTATGCTTGAACTTCAAGATAATATTAAGAGAGCTGCCCTAGAGTCCTAAAAAAACAGGCTGTCTGTAACGAAAGTTGCAGGCAGTTTTTTCATGAATTTGATTAAAATTTGAGAAAAAAGGTTTTTATGTGACCTTTTTCGGGTAAATCCTGTTCAGGGGCATGGTTCACCCATGAAAGAAAAAGCCCGCTATCACAAGGATTCGACTTATTTTTTAGCACAATAAGGAATTTCCAGTAAAATATTGTCTGGTGAGAGAAAATACCCCGTAAAATATGTAGTTTATGAAGCATTCTATAGGATTTACGAGTAATACGGCGTATAAACTGTAATCACCAGACCTCTATATGGAATTCATACATATTGTACGGAAATAAGCGAATTCTAAAGATTGTTCGCATCATAACGCTTATGTTACGGTTATAAAGATGCTAATTTGGAGGGAAAAAATGAATTCTGAAGAGAGAAAGATCAAAATCAAGATAAATAATGTATCTAAAATTTTCGGTAAAAATGCTAAAAAAGCATCTCAAATGCTTGAAAAAGGGAAGACAAAGAGAGACATCCTAAAAGAGACCGGCGCAACAGTTGGTGTCAATCGAGCAAATTTTGATGTGTATGACGGCGAGATATTTGTCATCATGGGGCTATCAGGGAGCGGAAAGTCCACACTTGTGCGGCTGCTAAATAGGTTAATCGAACCAACCTCCGGCGAAATTTATATTGATGGGGATATGATAACAAATATGTCAAAGGATCAATTGCGTGAAGTTAGACGGAAAAAGATCAGCATGGTCTTCCAAAACTTCGCATTGTTCCCGCATCGTACCATTCTGGAGAATACAGAATACGGGCTTGAATTGCAAGGTGTAGAAAAAGAACAGCGCCGCTCTAAAGCGCTTGAATCTTTAAAGCTTGTTGGACTTGAAGGTTTTGAAGAGCAGTACCCAAATCAATTAAGTGGCGGTATGCAGCAGCGTGTTGGATTGGCACGTGCACTAGCTAATGACCCTGATATTTTGTTAATGGATGAAGCATTCAGCGCACTAGATCCATTAATTCGTAAAGACATGCAGGATGAATTGCTTGAGCTTCATACGTCTGTAGGAAAAACAATTATTTTCATCACGCATGATTTAGATGAAGCGCTTCGTATTGGCGACCGCATTGTCCTCATGAAAGACGGGAATATCGTTCAAATCGGAACACCAGAAGAAATTCTGATGAACCCATCGAACGAGTATGTTGAACGTTTCGTTGAAGATGTAGACCTTTCTAAAGTATTAACCGCTGGTCACATTATGAAACGTGCAGAAACAGTTCAGCTTGATAAAGGGGCACGTGTTGCGCTCACGCTCATGAAGAACCTTGGTATTTCGTCTATCTATGCAGTAGATAAGAAAAAGCATTTATTAGGTGTTATTTCTGCACAAGCAGCGAAAAAAGCGGCAGAAACGGGTGCGTCGCTAGAAACTGTTCTTGATAAAGAATTTACGACAGTATTGGAATCAACGTATTTAACAGAGATCTTTGACGCGGTGTCTGATGCGAACATTCCAATTGCCGTTGTAGATGAGAAAAACAGAATGAAGGGTATTGTGGTCAGAGGTGCATTGATTGGTGCATTATCAGGTAATGATGAATATATCAACATGTCTTCTAACGAGCTAGAGGAAATTAAAGCACAAGAGCCTTCTGCACAGGAGGTAGAATAAGATGTTTAGTATGAGTGATTTACCTAGAATTCCGTTCGCGGATTATATCGATCAATTTGTTGACTGGTTAACATTAACCTTTGGTGGTTTCTTTGATGGCATCACAAATGGATTAGCTGGAACAGTAAATGGTATTGTAGCTGCACTTGGCGTCATTCCATCCATTATTTTAACGCTTATCTTTGCCGGCATTGCTTGGTGGATCAGTACAAGAGGAGTTGCTCTTTTCACACTTATTGGATTCTTACTGATCGACTATTTAGGCTACTGGCAGCCAATGCTGCAAACACTTGCGCTCGTTCTGACAGCTGTGGTCATTTCTATCGTGATCGGGGTTCCGATCGGTATTTGGGCATCACAGAAGGAAACGGTGCGTAAAATTGTCACACCTATTTTAGACTTAATGCAGACAATGCCTGCATTCGTATACCTTTTGCCAGCGATCTTCTTCTTTAATATTGGAGTTGTTCCTGGGGTTGTGGCATCGGTTATTTTCTCTATGCCGCCAACGATTCGTATGACCATTCTTGGGATTAAACAAGTACCATCTGATTTAATTGAAGCAACAGAGGCTTTTGGTTCTACGACATTCCAGCGTTTGTTCAAAGTTCAGCTTCCACTTGCTACAAAAACCATCTTAGCTGGGATTAACCAAAGTATCATGCTTGCTCTATCCATGGTCGTCATTGCGGCAATGGTTGGTGCACCAGGACTTGGTTCGGAAGTATATAGTGCAGTAACGCAGCTGAAAACAGGGATTGGTTTTGAAGCTGGTATTGCCATTGTTATTGTAGCGATCACACTGGATCGTATTACACAAAACATTAAAACGAAAAAAACCAGGGGGAATGCTTAATGTGGAAAAAGTCTCTCTACATTGGGATGACCGCCCTGCTCGTCTTTTTACTAGCGGCTTGTGGTGCACAATCAGATTCAAATGCAAGTGCAGCACAGCAGGTCAATAAAACGATTATCGGGATTGATCCGGGTTCAGGTATTATGGCCTTAACCGATCAAGCGAAAAAGGATTACGGTTTAGAGGATTGGACGGTTGTATCTGCCTCAAGTGCAGCGATGACAGCGACATTGAAGAAATCGTATGATCGTAAAAAACCGATTATCATCACTGGCTGGAATCCTCACTGGATGTTTTCCCGCTACGATTTGAAATATTTAGATGATCCGAAAAAATCATATGGTGACGAAGAAGAAATTCACACCATTTCTCGTAAAGGATTTGCGAAGGATCAGCCGGAAGCAGCCAAAATGCTCAGTCAGTTTAAATGGTCTCAAGATGACATGGGTGAAGTGATGCTTGATATTCAGGATGGCGTCAAACCAAAGGATGCTGCAGTTAAATATGTGAAAAAGCATAAAGATCAAGTAGCGAAATGGACAAAAGGCGTGAAAAAGTCAAACGGTGACAAAATCAATCTTGCCTACGTTGCGTGGGATAGTGAGATTGCAAGTACCAATGTGGCCGCAGAGGTATTGCGTGAACTTGGCTTTAAAGTGACCTTGACTCAGGTTGAAGCGGGCCCAATGTGGACAGCAATTGCAACCGGAAGTGCTGATGCATCATTATCTGCATGGCTTCCAAATACGCATAAAACGTATGCAGCGAAGTTTAAAGGAAAATATGATGATCTCGGTACAAGTATGAAGGGTCTTCGCATGGGTCTCGTTGTTCCGACTTATATGAAAAACGTCAACTCGATCGAAGATTTGAAAAAATAGCCAATTGTATAACAGTTCCCTTATAATAGAAGGGAGCATATGGAAAAAGCAGTCTGCTCAAAAAGCGACTGCTTTTTCTTATATATAAGGATGGTGGATGAGTTGTCGATGGTGGAAAAACCAATGATGATTTTCCTGCACGGTGGAGGCGTAAGCAGCTGGATGTGGCAGGAGCATATGGAAATATTCAAGGAAACGTATGAATGCTATACCCCTGATTTTATTGGTCACGGGACAAGAGCAAATGAAACGTCGTTTTCCATGCGAGAAAGTGCTTATGAAATCATTTCATGGATAAAGGAGCATGCACATGGCCGTACAGTCATTCTAATTGGCTTCTCTCTAGGTGCACAGGTAGCCGTTGATGTGTTATCGAGAGAGCCAGACATCGCAGACATCGCCATCATCAATAGCGCCCTTGTGTTGCCATTACCATGGCTCTATTTGATGGTAAGACCCATTTTACCTCTTACATATCCGTTATTAAAGAAAGATTGGTTCATCCAGCTGCAAGCAGAAAAGATGGGACTTCCAAACGATGTACTGGATCATTATGCAGCGGATTCCAAACAATTGCAGAAGAAGACGCTGCTTACGATGTTTCAAGAAAACCTTCATTACAAGCTCCCTGACACGTTTCAACAAGCGAAGGCACGGATTCTTGTGACAGTGGGAGAAAAGGAAAAGGGCATTATGACTCGGTCAGCAGAAAAAATCACGAATGCACACCCGAATGCAGCGGGGGTCATCGTTCCTGACATTGGACATACGTTTACTTTTGAAAAGAAAGAACTTTTTGTCGACATGATCAAAAGCTTTATAGAAGCGCGTGCGTTACCAGAGGAATTAAAGGAAATAAGGAAGCTAGGCCATTTAGAAAGTGAAGATGAGCATAAAAGGGGCAGGCATGTATAAGACACTGTATGATATAGGTATAAAACGCTTACAGATGAATGGGTGTATGGATGGAAGCTCGTAAGTGAGCCATGAAGGAGGAAGCATGAGTAAAAACTATATCATATTCGGTGCGAGTCAAGGATTAGGGGATGCCTTTGTAAAAGGTCTTCCTTCAAGTGGAGATACAGTATGGATTGTGTCACGAAGTGAACCAAGCAGTTTGAACATAGACGATGGGGTGCGTAGAATTTGGCTGAAGATCGATTTATCAAGCCAAACCCATATCCCTTTTATGCTCGAAGCATTGAAGAATCAAACAATTGATGTACTTATTTATAACGTAGGCTTATGGGAGAAACGCGGCTTTGAAGATGATTATTCTTTCGATCTTGATCAACCGGAGGATATCGCTCATTTAATCAATGTGAACGTTACCTCAACGATTACCTACATCCAAGCTCTGCTTCCGCACGTAAGGACATCTGAGAATGGAAAGATCATCGTCATTGGTTCTACTGCGGGACTTGACCATACGAATTTGTCTCAGGTTTCTTTTGTTGCTTCTAAATTTGGGCTTCGTGGTATTGTGAACGCACTAAGAGAGCACGTGAGGAAAGATAAAATATCCGTTACCTGTATCAATCCAGGAGAGCTAGCGGCAGAAGTTCCATACGAAGATGGCGCTGAAAAAGCCATTGCTCTGTATGATGAAACGAGAATACCTGTACAAGATATTGTCGAGCTGGCGAGATGTGTCATTCATCTATCAAGGGTGTCCTGTGTGAAAGAAATCAATGTACCGGCAATGACAGATGTGAATGCGTAAAATAAAGGAGGCCACCCGCTTCAGGAAAGACGGGTGGTTTTTTTATTTTACGATGAATGCTGCTGAAGTGTTTCGTATACAGCTTCCGTCAAAATCTCAATGCCGGTAAAAATGGCAGAGCGGTCAAATGTCATATAAGGATGGTGAAGCCCTGGTTTTAAATCACAGCCTAAACCGAGCATCGTCGATTTCATATGAGGAAGCTTTGCTGCATAAAAATGAAAGTCCTCTCCGCCTGTCGTCACGATCGGTGGATCGAGCTGTTCTTTGCCTAGCACTTGCTCTATAGCATGTGACATGATCTCCACAGCTTCTTCATTTAATGTCGCAGCTGGAAGACGATGATCAGTTGAAAGTGTGATAGAGGCGCCAAAAGCATCCGCTACAGAATGGCATGCTCTTTCAATTTCCTTTTCTAATTCATCCATCACTTCGTTTGTCTGTGCCCGAACGTCGAGTGTAAAAGAGGCCTTGCCAGGTATGATGTTTGAGCTGCCGCCGCCTGCATTTAAATTGGTCATTTTCACAGAATGGGCGACTCGTGGATCGACATGGATATGCGCCAGTCTCTGCACAAGCGTAGATGCAACTTCGATGACGTTGACCCCAAGGTGCGGGCGTGCACCGTGAGCTTCCTCCCCTAGAATGGTCCCGACGTAATGATTACTTGATCCGTGCAAAATGGCAGGAGCGCAGCGTCCGTTTAAGGTTTCTTGAATTGGGCGCACATGCACCCCGTATAAATAATCGACGTCAGCTAACACACCTTTTTCGATCATCTTTAAAGCGCCGCCGCCTCTTTCTTCGGCAGGCTGAAAAATGAATCGGATCGTGCCACTCGGAAGTTCTTTTTCTTTCAATGCCATGAATGTCCCAAGTGCCATCGTCATATGAGCATCGTGTCCGCATGAATGGTTGGCTTGAAATACGCCATCTACTTCCTGCCACAATGCGTCAATATCGGCTCTCACAGCAACCACTGGTGCGCCTTCCCCAATTTCACCGATTACCCCTGTACAGTCTTCAAATGTTCTCGTTTTACAGCCTGCTTTCTTTAATAGATCTTCAATATAAGCCGTCGTATTTGTCTCTTCCCAGCTGATTTCTGGATGGGCGTGCAGATGTTCAAAGATGTCTGTCACGGTTTGTTTCATCTCGTTTGTCAAAGTTGTCATGAGAAGCCTCCTTGCTGACAGATAATCTGCCAAAACATTCTTTTAGTGAAATAATATTGATCTTAAATATCATCAGTGTTTATAATATAACACATCATTTGATTATTCAGAAAATTAAGTGAAATTCCGATCGGGACAAAGGGGTTTTGACAGATGAAAACAGCGACAGTATCAGCACCTGAGAAACAAAAAAGAAAACTTCAGATGCCGGATGCATATGTACTCTTATTTATGATTGCTTTAATTTGTACGATCGCAACGTATTTTGTACCAGCCGGTGAATTTGATCGGAAAACGTCAGGAGAGATCACAACAGCTGTTCCTGGCAGTTATCACCGTATTGATCAATCACCAGTTAGTCCGGTTGGTTTTTTTACAGCGATTCAAGAAGGGATGGTTGGTTCATCCTCTATTATTTTTCTGATTCTTTTTACTGGCGGAACCATTGCGATTTTGGAAAAGACAGGTGCCATTAACGGGATGATTCACAATGTCATCAGCCGGTTCCAAACGAAACAGCTATTGTTTATTTGTATTGTTGGCGGATTGTTTTCTGTACTTGGGACGACCGGAATTGTGGTGAACTCGGTCATTGGTTTTATTCCTATTGGAATCATTGTGGCACGTTCTTTAAAGTGGGATGCAGTGGCGGGAGCGGCGGTTATTTACATCGGCTGTTATGCAGGTTTTAACGCAACCATTTTGTCTCCATCTCCATTAGGTTTATCACAAACGATTGCAGAACTGCCGATTTTTTCTGGTATTGGGCTGCGTGTCATCATTTATCTTTGTTTTCTCTTATCTAGTATTGTGTACATCTATTTATATACAAAACGCTTGAAAAATAAAGAGAAGGGAAGTCTTCTTGGTGACGAGTGGTTTCCAGCTAAAGGGCTAGGAGGAGCTGATGCGGAATCTGTGGACAAGCCTGAATTCACCGGCAGACATAAGCTGATTTTAGCGGTTTGCGGTTTGTCGCTTGGGGGGTTCTTATATGGTGCGCTTCAGCTTGGCTGGACTGATAAGGAAATGGCTGGTGTGTTTATTTTCATGGCCATTGCTGCTGGACTGCTTGGGGGATTAGCTGCCAATGATATTGCAAAAACGTTTATTGTCGGCTGTCAAAGCCTTGTATACGGCGCACTCATTGTCGGCATGGCACGCTGCATTTCAGTCATTTTGGAAAACGGCAAGCTGCTTGATACTGTGGTGAATGGGCTTGCGAGTATGCTGACAGGGTTTAGTCCAATCGCTGGTGCGATCGGCATGTATATCGCCAGTGCGCTCCTTCACTTTTTGATTTCATCAGGATCAGGAGAAGCGGTTGTCTTTATACCGATTCTTGCGCCGCTTGCTGATTTAATGGGTATCACGAGACAAGTAGCGGTAGAAGCAGTGATGCTCGGTGAAGGGGTGGTCAACTGCGTGAATCCGACTTCAGGTGTGTTGATGGCTGTCTTGGCTGCAAGTGGGATTCCATACGTGAAATGGCTGCGTTTTATGGTGCCGCTTGCGCTCATCTGGTTCGTCATCGGCCTTGTCTTTATTTGTATCGGTGTCATGATCAATTGGGGACCTTATTAAATAAGAGAGAAGCCACCAAAGAGTGTTTGGTGGCTTTTTTCTTATGAGAACATGTATGGGGACAGCGGTTTAAAACCACAATATGAGTGTTCACAAAATGGCTACATTATTTTTTTGAGCAATCCCCTTGCAAAAGTTTGTGAAGTGTTGCACAATAAGAATGTGAAATACTTCACATAAGAAAAACAACCTAGTTTTACTCAGGAGGATGAGATAAATGACAAACGAAAAAGTAAACAAAGTAGCACTTATTGGAGCAGGTTTTGTCGGCAGCAGTTATGCCTTTACATTAATAAATCAAGCAATCACAGATGAATTGGTAGTCATCGATTTGAATCAAGATAAAGCAATGGGTGACGTCATGGATTTAAACCACGGGAAAGCATTCGCCCCGCATCCTGTGAATACTTGGTATGGAGATTATGAGGATTGTCAGGATGCTGACATTGTATGTATCTGCGCTGGTGCAAACCAAAAGCCAGGTGAAACGAGACTTGATCTTGTTGAGAAAAATTTAAATATATTTAAAGGCATTGTAGACAATGTGATGAAAAGCGGATTCGATGGTATTTTCTTAGTTGCTACGAACCCAGTTGATATTTTGACATATGCGACTTGGAAATTCAGCGGACTGCCAAAAGAACGAGTGATTGGTAGTGGAACAACGCTTGATACGGCAAGATTCAGATACATGCTTAGTGAGTACTTTGAAGCAGCGGCGCACAATGTGCATGCGTACATCATTGGAGAGCATGGAGATACAGAGCTTGCTGTTTGGAGCCATGCGAATATCGGAAGTGTACCGATCACAGAATTAATGAAGAGAAATGACCAATACAAACAAGAAGATTTAGACGACATCATGGAGAATGTCCGTCATGCTGCTTACCAAATCATTGAGAAAAAAGGAGCGACTTATTACGGCGTAGCGATGAGTTTAGCCCGTATTACTAGAGCCATTTTACACAATGAAAACAGTATTTTGACTGTCAGCACTTATTTAGATGGGGAATACGGAGCAGAAGATGTCTACATTGGTGTACCTGCCCTCGTGAACCGAAATGGTGCAACAGAAGTGATGGAGCTCGCACTGAACGACACAGAAAAAGAAAAATTCGCACATAGTGTGAATGTGTTAAAAGAAATTTTAGCTCCTCATTTTTAATCAATCAAAGGCAACCTATCTGAGCAGAAAAGGATGAATCACTATGTGGCAGCAAATATATGATCCGTTTGGTAATGAGTTCGTCAGTGCATTGGTGGCCATGCTTCCAATCTTGTTTTTCCTACTTGCATTGACTGTATTTAAGTTAAAAGGGGTATTAGCCGCTTGTTTTACCTTGATCGTCAGTTTTGTAACAGCTGTTTTCTTCTTTCATATGCCAATTGAAAAAGCATTATCTGCTGTGGTGCTCGGTGTATCTAATGGGCTGTGGCCGATTGGATATATCGTCATCATGGCCGTATGGCTCTATAAAATTGCTGTGAAGTCTGGAAAGTTTGATGTCATTCGTTCTAGTATTGCAGGAATTTCTCAAGATCAACGGTTACAGCTCTTATTAATTGGTTTTAGTTTTAACGCATTTTTAGAGGGAGCCGCTGGATTCGGTGTACCGATTGCGATTAGTGCCGCTCTTTTAACAGAGCTTGGGTTTAAACCACTAAAAGCCGCCATGCTCTGCTTGATTGCAAATGCTGCGTCTGGCGCTTTTGGTGCAGTAGGTATCCCAGTTATTACTGGAGCACAAATGGGGAATATGACGCCGCTTGAGCTGTCTCAAACCCTTGTGTACACCATTCCGTTTATTTCTTTCTGTATCCCATTTCTGCTGATTCTCATTGTAGACGGCTTTAAGGGAATCAAAGAAACACTACCAGCCTTGCTTGTTGTGAGTGGAAGCTATGCGATTCTGCAGGCTGTTACAATGGTCACGATGGGTCCTGAGCTTGCCAATATTATTTCAGCTTTAGCGAGTATGGGAATTCTGGCACTATTTCTTCGAAAATGGCAGCCAAAACACATTTACCGTGAAGAAGGCGCACCGGCCATTGAACAAAAACAAACGTTTAGCGGAGTTGAGGTGCTGAAAGCATGGTCTCCGTTTTATATTTTAACTGCCGTCATTACTGTATGGAGCCTACCAGCTTTTAAAGCATTATTTGCTGTAGGAGGACCGCTTAACTGGACAACCATTTTAGTGAAAATGCCGTTTCTGCATCAGCAAATTGTGAAATTACCACCAATTGCCCAAACAGAAACACCGATTGATGCGATCTTTAAAATTGATGTTATTAGTGCAACAGGTACCGCCATTCTAATTGCGGTGATGCTGACAGGGTTGTTCAGCAGACATATTACATTAAAAGAAGGGGCTGCCTGCTTAAATGCAGCGGTCAAAGAGCTTTGGGTCCCTGTTCTTACGATTTGTTTTGTCATGGGCTTTGCCAACTTGGCGAACTTTGCAGGCCTAAGTTCTGCTATCGGACTAGCACTTGCTAAAACAGGCGATTTATTCCCGCTTGTCAGCCCAGTGCTTGGCTGGATCGGCGTGTTTATTACGGGATCTGTTGTGAGTAACAATGCCTTATTTGGTAACCTTCAAGCAGTCACCGCTTCTCAAATCGGCTCTCAGGCAGGTTTGTTAATCGGGGCAAATACGACCGGTGGTGTAATGGCGAAATTAATTTCTCCACAATCTATCGCTATTGCAACAGCAGCTGTTGGAGAAACAGGTAAAGAATCTGAGCTCTTCCAAAAAACAGTGAAGTACAGCTTCATTTTGCTCGGCATCGTATGTATATGGACATTCATTCTTGCTCAATTTATATAGGTTGATCGATTGATTGAAAAATGGAAGACTGAGAGATTTCTCAGTCTCAGCGTGTAGACAAACCCTCGCATTCGGTGTCAGTCCTGCGTGCCGGTGCTCACGAATGTCAAATTCGCTCCGCGCCGGTACTCGTCCTTCCTAGACTGCAAAGGTTTTCTATCACGCTGAAAAGAAGACAAAGGGCTAAAATCAAGTTCATTTTAGCCCTTTGTCAACAATCTGAGACTGAGAGATTTCTCAGTCTTTTTTTTATGTAGATTCTCGTGTGACAAGCCGAGTAGGTAGCTGAATATGTTCACGTTGTAATGGTTTTTGATCTTGCAACAGCTGAATCATTTGTTTGACAGACTGCTGGCCAAGCTCGACGATAGGGATGTCGATGGTCGTGATCGTTGGAGCTGTCACCTCGCAAATGTCTTGATTGTCATAACCGATCACCGCTAAATCTTTAGGAATGTCATATCCATATGAAATGGCTTGTTTAATGAGACCTGCTGCCACTTGATCATTGCCGGTGAAAATCGCATCCGGCGCATCCGGCATCCGGTGGATTAAGTCCATCAAACGAAAGCCGTCTTCAATGGTAAAAGCCTCGCCAAACAGCCAATCTTCTTTAAGCGGCAAACCGTGATCAGAAAGCGCATCAAGATAGCCTTGCTTTCTTTGTTTTTGTGCTTCACTGCTTTCTGTATCAAAGCAAAATCCAATGGATGTACGCCCTGATTGAATCAAGTAGTCAACCGCTTTATAGGCAGCTTCCCGCTCATCATATCCGATAATCGGAATGTCTGCTGTTTGATGAAATTCATTTGCCATGACGATTGGGCCGTTTGCTAAAAATGGCTCGATTGTTTCCCACTTATTTTCTAACGCCCCCAATATGACACCATCTACTTCTTTTCTTTTTAATAATTGAAGCCCTTCAAGTTCTACTGATTCTTGATAAAACGTCTGGAGCACGATGGCTTTATACCCTTGATCCAGTGCTTCCTTTGAAATGCCTTTAATCAATTGTGCAAAAAAAGGATGGTCCACAGCTGGAACAGACACAGCAATGGTTTTTGTCTGATGTGACCGAAGGGTGCGGGCTGCTGAGCTTGGTGTATACTCCATTTCCTTCATCACCTGTAAAATGTGCTGGCGCTTTTCTTCGGATACATATGGATGGTTGTTCAGCACCCGAGAAACAGTGGTCGTTGAAACCCCGCAGCGTTTGGCAATTTCATAAATTGTACACATATTAACAAATCCTTTACACAAAGTTATTGTTCTGAAATCGATAACATCATTTACAATGTGAAACAAGTTAAATATTAACAAATGGAATTGATTAATTGGAGGGAATGGAATGCAAATATTGACGAAGATATCAGGTAAAAGCAAGGATTATCTACCGTTGCTGGATATGATCAATCAAGGTGTTCAAGTAAAGGCTGATTCAGTTGAAAAGAATCTAGCGAATGATAAGCTTGCTGCGTTCCTTGAGCAAGATATTGCGCGTACGGGTTTGGAAAAAATTCTCTTCCATTATAAACAAAATAAGGAAAAAAAGATACCGTTCCTGCCGGTCGATAAACTGATTTCAGAGGATGAGATCGATGATATTATGCAGGTGCTGAAAGAAGTATTAAGTTCAGGCCGTTTTACATCAGGCCCTTATATTCCAAAGTTTGAAAAGACGCTCGCAGCGTACTTAGGGAAAAAATATGTCATTGCCACATCAAGTGGAACAGATGCCTTGATGATCAGTTTAATATCAGCAGGCGTCCATCCTGGAGATGAGGTCATCCTGCCTGCCAACAGCTTTGCTGCAACAGAAAATGCAGTGCTTGCGATTGGTGCGATTCCAGTCTATGCCGATATTGATCCAGACACCTACTGCCTAGCGGCGAATGAAATAGAAAAGCATATCACAGATAAGACAGTATGTATTCTCCCGGTTCATTTGTATGGAAAGCAAGCGGATATGAAGGCCATTTCGACGATTGCAAAACGGCATGGTCTATCGATCATTGAGGATGGCTGTCAGGCGATTGGCAGCAGCGGGCTTGGGGCATTTGGGGATGGACTTGTTCTCAGCTTTAATCCTTACAAAAACCTTGGAGTTTGCGGGAAGGCAGGAGCCATCGCGACAAATGATGAAGCCCTAGCAGAAAAATGCATGGAAATCAGCTATCACGGTTTTGAACCAGGAAAGAAAAACGTGAAGCGCAGTGACTATGGCTTTAATTCTAAGATTGATAACTTACAGGCCGCAATCGGGCTAGAACGAATGAAATATTTAGGTTTACAAAACTTTAAACGCTTTTACTTGGCAAAGAGATACATAGATCAGCTGCAAACGCTGGAAGACGAAGGCTATATTAAGCTTCCGAAGCTGACAGACGATCATGTATGGCATCTATTCCCGATCAGAGTGGTGAAGGGAAGCCGAGATGAGCTGGCAGAGAAATTACTGGAAATGGGCATAGAAACAGATGTCTATTACCCGATTTTATCGCATCAGCATCAAACGAATCTTGTTTCTCAAAAGTATAGACAAACGGAACTACCACATACGGAAAAAGCCGTACAGCAATTACTTCACTTGCCGCTTTACCCAGGAATGCCGCTGCAAGATCAGGAGAAAGTCATCGAGGGGGTCCATCATGTTATCAAATCTTCCATTCAATAAAAAGCTTGTGCATCAACCGCAACATCCGCAGTGGATCGTCTTCTGTGATTTCGATGAGACCTATTATTCTCACGGAATGACCGAGGAGCAGAGAGAGGATGTAAAACGGCTGGAAGCTTTTGTGGCAGAAAAGAGCGAAACCGGACAGCTCATGCTGGGCTGGGTGACTGGAAGCAGCCTCGATTCTGTTACGAGCAAAATGGAGAAAGGCGGTTTCTATCAATTCCCGCATTTCATTGCGTCGAATTTAGGAACTGAAATCGTGTATACATCAGATGGGAAATTTGGACAGCCGGATGCAGAATGGATGAAACGGCTTGATGCACAGGGCTTTTCGGACGAAAAAATTGAAGATATTCTGCAAGCCGTACGTGAAAAGGGGATCACCCTTAGGCCGCAAACGCAGCTAGGCAGCTCTGGGTATAAAAAGAATTTCTATTATCAGGAGCAGGATGAACGAACAGATCTCCATCATCTATCGTTCATCCAAACACTTGCGAAGGAGCGGGGTGTGGCGGTGAACATCAACAAATGCAACCCGCTTGCGGGTGACCCTGCGGATTGCTATGACGTTGATTTTTTACCAGTGGGAACAGGTAAGGATGAAATCGTTCGGTTTATGCTGAATCAATATAACCTGTCAAAAGATAAGGGTTTTGCTTTTGGTGATAGTGGGAATGATCTGCGGATGCTTCAATCCGTCACGCACGGCTTTCTTGTCCAAAATGCAACAGCCGAAGCCAAACGGCACCATCATCAAATTTGTCATCATGGGTATGCAAAAGGAATCTATGAAACATTGAAAACAGTGATGTATAAACATGAGGAGGCACATTCATGAAGAAAATTGGAATTGTTGGAGCAGGGAATATTGCAAAAGCACATGCTAGAGCATTATCAACGATCAAAGGTGCAGAATTATCTGGGGTCTATGACTTGCACGAATCCGTCGCACAAGGATTTATTAAACAGTACGGCGGACGGGTGTATGCCAGTATCGAAACACTAGCGGATGCATCAGATGGATTGATCATTGCTTCCCCTAACTTCTGTCACAAGGACCATGCCCTTCAGGCACTTAGAGCGGGACAGCCGATTTTATGCGAAAAACCGATGGCTGTATCGTTAAAAGAAGCGAAGGAAATGGTGGAGACAGCCAAACAGTTCCAGGTTCAAGCCAGTATGGGCTTTAACTATCGCTATTTATCCTTTGTGAATATTTTGAAGAACTTGATCGCCAATGGTGAATTAGGACGCGTTTTGACAGTACGGACACATTTTAAGAAAAATAGTGCCCTTAGAAGAAAGACATTTTCGTGGAGAGACAGCGGCGAAAGTCTGCGTACAAGCGGTGCATTAGGAGATTTAGGGATTCATTTGATTGATATGCTGTGGTACTTATTTGGCAGTGAAATGAAAAAAGAATCCCTTAATACGAAGATGCTGACACATGTAAAGGAAAAAGAAGAGAAAAAGGTACAGGTTGATGACCATACCGAAATTTTTGGGCAAATGGAGAATCAAGTGTTCTTTCATTTGGTGACGTCCAAAAGTACGCAGCCGGAGGAATGTGGATTTAGTGTAGAAGTGGTGGGGCATGACAAGGTTTTTAAATACCATACAAACATGAAAAACGAATATGAGATCAGTGATGGCTTGTGTGTAGAGCGTCATCAAATGCCGCAAACATTGCTGACAGATCCACCAAATGAATTTTATGGATGGTCTGATACATTCCGTGATCAGCTGATGCATTGGGTAAATACAAACTCATATCCATCTCATATGAAGGTAGCTGATTTTGCAGATGGTTATCGCGCGCAGGCTGCACTGAATACGTGCTTCGAGAGGGAAGAGGCTGTCGTCTCCGCCCGCGCATATTAATGAAAATGAAGAGGTGGAGCGGAGGATATCATGACTCCGCTCCTTTTTAGAGGAAGTGAAAAGATGAAAAAGGTGTTTTATTTTGGCTGTATCTTTTATTTTTTTATTGGGACCATTCATGTGTTTTTTGGCAGTTTAACGCCTTATTTGCTGTCTAGTTATGAGAAGGGCCCTGGGGAATTATCTTCTTTAATCTTCTTTCAGTTTATTGGCTTTTTGACAGGCGTTCTTTTGTCGCCCATTCTTGTGAGGAAAAAAGGCTACGGCACTGTTCTGACGATGGGATTGCTGCTGATGATCGGAGCGCTTCTTCTTGGCCTTTTGGTACCAGGTTGGACGATTCTTGTGGTGGCAGGTTTTTTCCTTGGGAGCGGTGCTGGCAGTCTTGAGACGACGGCCGGGGCGTATGTCATTTCAATGGCAAACAGTGCAAAGCGAATCAGCATCATGGAGGTCTTTTTTGGATTAGGTGCATTATTATTTCCTCTATTGATTCTGCTGACTGTGACAGAGGAAACGTGGCATTATGTGTTTTTATTTCAAGTCGGTGCACTGACTTTTTTCCTTATGCTGTGGCTTACTTTTATGAATAAACTCCCTCAAGGACAGATGGCAGCTCCTTCTCAAGACATGAAGAAACCATCTTTGCTGTTTGATCGAGGGAATCGAATGATTGTGGTGCTTATGATCTGTTTTGCGTTTTTCTACGCAGGAATTGAAACGAACTTTGCGAACTTTTTACCGTCGATCATGCTAGAAAAAGGGGGAGACAACTGGGGTCTTTTTGCGGTCTCTACTTTTTGGACAGCGATCGTCATTGGCAGAACTGTCATTGCAAGAAAAGCCGATCAGCTGCATCCGCTGCGTTTTTTAAAGTTAAGCGCAGCGCTGATGATTGTGCTGCTCGCCGTATTTGCTCTAGCCACCCACATCGCCGCACAGCTAATTCTGATCTTTTTCATCGGTCTGTGCGCAGCTGGCATGTTCCCCATTGCCTTGACGGCTTCTGCATTAATGATTGAAAATGCCATCGATGAGGCCACGAGTTATTTTATTGCCGCCGCTAGTTTAGGTGGAGCTTGTTTGTCCTTTTTGATTGGGTTTAGCCTTGAGTGGGCAGGTGCGGCAAGCGCCGTCTTTGTTTTCGCCTTTTTAGCTGTTCTCCTTTTTGCGGCTGCCATTCAAATGAATCGATCTCGGAAAAAAGAAACCATACCCACACAGCCGCCGGCGATGAAAGCCGATCGATAAGCAGCTGATCTGGTGGCTCCTCCTTTTGTATAGCTTATCTTCAGAAAAGGTAACGAAGGACTTGTACTAAAACAACGAAAGCGTGAATAACATGTACAAGTCAGCATCAAAAGGAGGACGTCTATGTGGCGGTGTTTTTTGGTTATATCTTTTTAGGGTTGTCACTTTCAGCGCCTGTTGGGCCAGTCAATGCAGCCCAAATCGACAGAGGAATTAAAAGTGGATTTTGGCACGCTTGGATTTTTGGTGTGGGGGCTATGGCTGCGGATATTGTCTATATGCTCCTCATTTATTTTGGTGTCGCCCAGCTTTTGACTGCACCTCTTGTGAAAACTTTTTTGTGGCTGTTCGGCTTTTTCGTTCTGACCTATACCGGTATTGAAAGCCTTCGTAAAATCAATTTGCAGGAAAGCCCAAAGAAGGATGGAGGAAACACGTCGATCGGGCATTCGTTCATGACGGGATTTTTTATTTCTCTTTCCAATCCGCTTAGTATTTTATTTTGGCTTGGGATCTATGGCAGTATTTTGGCCAATACGATTGAAAAGTATGGAGCATCTCAAATGCTGATGTACAGCATGGCTATTTTTATCGGCATGCTCATATGGGATTTCTGTATGGCGCTGCTTGCGAGTACGTTTAGACGGTATTTAAATGAACGAATTTTGCACGGCTTATCCGTTCTGGCAGGTCTCTCTTTACTTGGCTTCGGTGCCTATTTTGGATATCAAGGAATCATGGCGCTCATTGGATAGAATGGTTGATCAGAAAAAGGGCTAAAATCTAAATCATTTTAGCCCTTTTTCATATTTGACAGAAATAGGACACTCTTCAATAATGATGGAAGATACATAAAATTGAAGGGGTTTTTGTCATGCGTATGTTCCTGCCAGCATTCAACTATGTGTGTATGCTGATGTTGTCTGTGATCACAGCGACATTTGTTTATACCATGTTGTTTGTCCCACCTGAATCCAGATTCAGTTATGTGGAGGTCACCAGTCTTTTCATTTTGATCGCTTATGTGCTATTTGCTGCACCTATCCAAATGGTTTTACACCGTCATCCTGAGAAGTTTCGACGCCGTGATTTATTGGTTTATTTTATCGGGGCGTGGGTGGTTTGTACGGCGCTTGCTTTATGGATTGATTATGGTGTTGTCGTCTTTATTAGCTACAAAGTTTATCTATTTAGCTTTTGCGCGGCCTTTATTTATTGGCTACTTGATTCCGTCTTTTTAAAGAAGAAACAATCATAAAGGCTTTTCCCGTTTTTTCTCTTGAATATGAACGTGTATGACCTTCGAGAATCCGCTTGATACAAAAGCAAGAGCCGTCATCAGAAGGACCCAATATAGATTGCTAAGGTCAAATCCAGTATAAGCGAAGATGAAAATCATCGAAATCACGGACGTTAATATGAGGACAGGCCATATCCGTTTAAATAGCAGATAACCAACAAATCCCCAAAGGAAAGCCATCACTGGTAGTGTAAATAAGATCAGATACATCGGATGGAGAAAAAGAAGACGCATGTCATTCACCCATTTCTTTTATAATGACCAACTCTATTAGATAGAGGCGGCTAAATGATGATATGCAGAAGCATACTCATACATGATTAGATAAATGGAAGTGAATTCCTGCCTCATCCGGCAAATCAACCACCTTGTGAATGTCCAGTGAAAGTCGTTGAAGGACAGTCACCACAGCTTTTTCCTCCTCATAGGCTATGGGAGAAGACGCTAAAACGAGGTGGAAGAAAATGGCCCAGCTGTATGCAAAAAGTTGCCTTGATCAAAATCTACGATCACTCGAAGAATGGAAGCAGGATGCCTTCACACAGTTTGGAGAGATGGTCGGTGATGAGGCAGATACATTTCCGTGTGTACCAGGCAGACAAGGATTTTTTCTCGATCATTTGCGTTATGGGTTTGTCGGTGATCCGCGGGGAGAAGAGGCCGTGAATGAATTAGCAGAGCTTTTAAGGGAATACCAAAGCTGCTCTAGGGAAACCGGTCAATATGCTTCGTTCATTTGCTTTTTTGAAACACCGCAGGATATGAAGGAGTATTCGCTCGAAGAGTATGAGGAGCAGTTTTGGTCGATGGTTCAGCAATTACATCAAAAGGATGAAATGAAATGGCCAGAGGAAATTCCATCAGATCCTGAAAATCATGAATGGGAATTTTGTTTTCATGGGGAGCCTTATTTTATTTTATGCGCGACACCAGCGCATAAGCTAAGAAAAAGCCGTCATTTTCCTTATGTGATGTGGGCCTTTCAACCAAGGTGGGTGTTTGAAAAGATGAACGGTTCCACCACATTTGGTCAAAAAATGAGTAAACTCGTTCGGAAGAGGCTGAAGGCGTATGATCAAGTTGATGTACATCCAGCATTAAAATGGTATGGGGATCAGAAAAATTTAGAATGGAAACAATATTTTCTCTCAGATGATGAGGCGGAGAAACCAGCCTCCGCCAAATGTCCATTTACTGCTTTAAAAAACATGATGAAATTATGATGCGGCCTGATCCTGTTTCCACTTTTTTCTCATAAAGAGTACCATGATGCCAATGACAGCAATGATCCCAAGGCTTATAAAAAAGCCGGGTCGTCCGCTTGCCTCTGTCAGAGTGCCTGAAACGGCGGCACCGATTAAGATCAGGGCAAGAACCATTTCGCACGTTTGGCGAGTGGATGGCTTTGACAGCTTTTTGCTTGAAAGCAGAATAAACACCCATGTGTATAAAAGAGTTAAGCCGGCTGCTGTTGTGAGATGCTCATATATGTGTTTGGACAAAAAGAGTGCCAGCAAAATCGAGACAATCAACCCTGCAGCAGTTAAAAGAATTGAAGACCATCTGACATGAGATGGTTCTTTTTGTTTAAAACAAGCAGGTGCATCCTGATGTTCCGACATCGTGCCAAGCAGTGTTGTGACCGCATAGAGGGAGGCAACCAATGTGGAAAACCCGGCAATAATGAAAATGCCATTAAAGATATGAAGGAAAATCGATAAATGAAATGGCTCCAGTGATGTAATAAATGGACTGCTATTCTCGTTAAAGGCTGTCACTGGCACAAGCAAAAGCGCAAGTCCGATGGAGACGATATAAATGACAGCAAGAATGATCAGCATCACACGTCCAGATTTTGCGGCGTCTTTCGGGTCTTTTAAATGAACCGCCATCAGCCCCATGACTTCAATTCCCCCGAAAGCATAAAACGCATAAATCAGCCCATTCCATAGACCGAGCGGGCCGAGCGGCATCCATTCATGGTCTTTATTTGGCAGGTGGAGGGTGGGCCTATGCTCTGTGAGAATGCCACATAAAACAAGAACCGCAAGGACGACAAACAATAGGATCGCCCCGGTTTTCAGCACGGCAAGGACATTTTCCGTCTTTTGAAAAGAAGAAAGCCCAATGATAATCACAAGCAGGGCAAGAGCGGAATAAATCGCTGAAAACACCCATAGTGGAATGGATGGAAACCAGTGACGAGTAAAAAGAGAAATCGCCGTCAGCTGACTCCCTGTGATGAGCATTTCTGAAAACCAATACACCCAGCCATTACTAAATCCCGCCCAGCGCCCATAGGCTTTTCGGGCATAGGAACAAAATGATCCTTTATCTGGGTTTTCGGCTGTCATCGCAGCCAGGTGTTTAAAGACGAGATATGTGCCGACTGCCGCAAGCAAAAATGAAATGCAGACGGAATAACCGGATTTTGTAATGGCGATGCTGGAACCAAGGAAGAAACCAGTGCCGATTGTACAGCCGACTCCGATAAGAGAAAGCTGCCACCAAGATAAAGATTGTTCTTCTTTCAATTTGTGTGCAACACCTTTCCGATTCAATAGCATTAGCTTGTGACCGCCTCTTTTTTTTATACATGATCAAGAGGACGTTTTGGGCATACTGTCAACATGGAAAGGAGTGCATGTGATGAACGGAGAATACGTGATTTTACCAAAGGATGGATTTGGCTTTCGGTTAGGAAAAGGACAATGTATGCGAGTGGTTGATGTCGAAGGGCAGCAAGTAGCAGACGTGATGGCCTATCATGAAAAGGATTTTTATGAAAAATTTGATCAAGGCGCTACAATGGATAGCCTGTTCTCTTCCAAGGTGAAAAAGGGAGATCAGCTATATTCTAATTTATATAAACCAATGTTTACGGTCATCGAAGATACAGTCGAATGTCATGATTTATATATGCCTGCGTGCCGGCAAGAAATGTATCAGCTCTTATACGGCAGGACGCACCTAGAGGTCATGCATACATGCTACGATAATCTCAGGACGGCCTTTGAGCCATTCGGGATTCCAAAGGAGGATATGTATTATCCTTTTAATGCGTTTATGAATACAGTTATTGATGAGAAAGGAAAACTGTCTGTCGAGCTACCAAAATCGCTCCCTGGTGATTACATTCGTCTGCGTGCAGAAATGGACCTCATCGTCGCCGTGTCTGCCTGTCCTGCCGACATTGGAAAATGCAATGGATCAAGCTGTACATCCATCCGGGTGGAGATTGATTGAAAAGGAAAGACCAGTCAAAGAGACTTGGTCTATTTCGTTTGTGAATGTTTGATCATTTATGAAAAAGGGGAACGTCTAAAAAATATCTTTTTTCAAAACATGATATAATAAAGTGGCTTAAATCGTAGGTAAATCAATTGAAATGGAAGTAAAACCTGTTCTCTTCATGTAGAGGATGCTTAGGAGGAAAAGTGTATGAGTTTGCAGAAAAAAATCAGCCAAGAGTTGCATGTGCAGCCCTCAATTGACCCAAAGCAGGAGATCGAAAAACGGGTTGGATTTCTAAAGGCTTACTTGAAAAAGACCGGTGCAAAAGGATTCGTTCTCGGTATTAGCGGCGGACAGGATTCAACGCTTGCCGGCCGTCTCGCTCAGCTCGCTGTAAGTGAGCTTCGTCAAGAAGGAAAAGAGGATGCTGTCTTTATTGCAGTCCGTCTTCCGCATGGCACGCAGCAAGATGAAGACGATGCGCAGCTGGCTCTATCATTTATTCAGCCGGACAAGTCTTGGAAATATGATATCGCGCCTGCCGTGACGGCATTCAGTGAACAATACCAAAAGGAAACAGGCGGTGCGCTGTCTGATTTTAATAAAGGGAACGTCAAAGCACGCATGAGAATGATCGCACAGTATGCCGTCGGTGGACAGGAAGGCTTACTTGTCATTGGAACGGATCATGCAGCTGAAGCTGTGACTGGGTTCTTCACGAAGTATGGTGATGGCGGTGCAGATGTTCTTCCGCTCACAGGTCTGACGAAACGCCAAGGACGGTTGTTGCTTGAGACCCTTCAGGCGCCGGAGCGATTATACTTAAAGAAACCGACAGCCGATCTGCTGGATGACAAGCCTCAGCAAACGGATGAAACAGAACTTGGTATTACGTACAATGAAATTGATGATTACTTAGAAGGAAAACCAGTTTCAGATCAAGCAGCAGAAGCGATTGAAAAACGCTATGTTCAATCAGAACATAAACGTCAAGTACCAGCTTCTATGTTTGATGACTGGTGGAAATAAAATATGTGACCTCTCCAGAAGATGGAGAGGTTTCAGGCTGTCGAGAAAATCTCGACAGCTTTAATTTTTCCTTAAAGTTTCCATATCCAAAATTTATAATAGAGATACAACATCAATCTGTAAAGGATTTATCCGATCGCCGCATTTTTGGTGTCATCGCACATAGACGCTTTCATCGAACAAGAGGAAATTCCAGTATCATTTTGAACATGATCATTACATATGCCCAAATGGTGAAAAGCTATCATATACGACAACTGACCGAAAAGGTTATAGGTACTATAAATCAGACCCTAAAAAATGCGTTTCTTGTCCTTTCCTTGAAAGCTGTACAAGATCGAAAAATTATCAAAAAGTGATCTCAAGACATGTATGGGAGGAACAAGAAGAAAAGATTAGACAAAATCGTCTGTCTATCTCTGGAAAAAAATAATATAAAAAGAGAAAAGAAAAAATAGAGCGAAGCTTTGCAGATTCAAAACAACTGCATGGGCTTCGCTACTGTTGGTTGAGGGGAAAACAGAATGTGAGTGTGCAAGTTCTCCTCACAGCTACGTACCAGAACATGAAAAAGATTGCCACAGACCTAGCCAAGCTAGGCTAGGTCTGTGGGAGGCCTTTTTTATTTATTGTTGCTTAACAGTAATTTTTAAGGTATTTTTACAGTATATGCTAAATTAACAAACATAATATTTACGCCTACATCAACTTTCTTATATTTGTTTTTAACTGCCCATGCAACAGCACCAGAAGTTCCAGCAGTAATAGCCGCAGCGGCTCCAGCACCCCATGGTCCAGCAGCAGCAATTCGACTTGTGTACCAACCGATATATCCGGCTGCAAATCCACCTGCTACTATGGCATTCATGCTTCTAACTTTCGGTCCTAATTTGAGGTGTAAACCTACAAAACCTAATGTCTGCATGTCACCTTTTTTCTCATTCTCTTCAAAGCTAAATTCTTCTGATTTCATTGAAGTCATTAGTAGACTGTCGTGTTCTGAAATTCCCATTTCCATAAGGGTTTCTTTATCAGCTGTAAAATGAATATTTCCATCCGCATCTAATTCAAAGAAATTAGATAGTTTTTCTGCTAATTCCAATTGTTTTTTAGCTACACTGACTGGGGGGTTCTCATTATTACCTTGACTGGCATGACTAATCATTGGAGAAGAGAAAACAAATGTAATAGTAAGCACACATAACACTACTAGAAATTTTTTAAACATAGGTACCACTCCTATTTGTTTTTTGGGTAACGCATACATGATATTTCCTTCTATTGGGGTGGAATACTTAGAGGTTAAGGAGAGTAATAAAATGTATTTATTCTTATTTACTTTGATTTATTGTGTAATCACACAAATGTTGAGTTTTTCCTTTGAGATGTCTTTTGGTGTGTACTTGATAGGGTTAGCTTTAATCAAAGGACTTTCCAGTGGGGAAATTAAAGACATCTTTAATTTCAAAAAGACAAGTGACGTGTTCAAAGAAAACAGATTTATAGATTCTTTGATGGAATTGTTTTCTTTGGTAATAGTGTTTATTAATGCATACTTAATTGATTATGAACCATTCTCTCCCTTTGAGTTTGTTTATACTTTTTTCTTGCTTGTAGTTCTGTACAGGTTCCTATTTTGGGGGATCATAAGAGAGTCTAAAAAATGGTTGCATAAAGAGTCATAAGAGACATGGGCTTATAAAAATCACTCACTTTCTTTGATACATTCCAATGCTACCATTTATTTCTATATAATTGGTAATATGGTGGGAATTTTATTTTTCAGTTGCGGTGTCCGCAATTATGGTTCTTTTAATTGGGAGGAGAAATTTCGAATAGAGAAGAATTAGATTGTCAATTATCGCTAATGAACAGGCTGGAGAGCCTGTTTTTAAAAAAAATATTATGTTTTTGTTGAAAAATCCTATTTTGCTTGCGATGTCCGCAAGCATTTTTTTTATTTTTCAGTGCTTCATTTTGACGGATTTTTTTGTGATAAAATCCAGTCACTGCGGAGGTGAATCATGTGAAGATAGAAGTAGGAATAAACCTGTTTGAGATAGGATTTCTCATTCTAGGTGTTTCAGTTTTGTTTTTAATCAAAGCTAATGAGGAACGAAAAAGAAAGAGCTAGGCTGCTTCTTGAAAGGCGCTTGACGGAAATCAAGAGATTTTAACACTCACATAGAGGTTTACTTAAAAATTTCAGTTGAGATCGCTCAGATTTGATTCTGATCGCTTTTTTGTTTAGGTATTAAAAGTAGGGGTGGTGTGTCAAAAACGCTTATAAGGGCTTTAAATGTGTTTTTTCGTTTTGGCTACTGAAATCAGTTTGAAAATCTGTTTGCGAGATACAGAAAATTTCCAAAATTGGAACTAAAATGGACTTTGGGCGTATTTCATGTGCTAGGATTTAACATAAAACGGCAAAAATTGAGGGGGATGAATGAATGGCAGCTGTATCTTCAGCGAAAATCGGTCAGAAGATTAATGAATGGTATCAGAATATCAAGGGGCTGAATGTAACAGATGCGGAAATGCTTCGGAGTGAGATCAGAAGGGATTTAGACATCATGGAGGAAGATGAGCAAGCTGTTCTTTATTTTCAGCTTATGGAATTCCGCCACGAACAAATGCTTGAATACATGAATCTAGGAGCTCGGAAATTAAATAAAGCGGAGTACCTGCGATCAGTTGAAGGGCAAGGGCGGAAGCTTACTGGAATCCTGGAATACTATTTTAATTTTTTCAAAGGGATGTATGAGTTTTCGCAAGGTGATTACATTACTGCGATTACTTTTTATCGACAGGCAGAAAAACGGTTGGATCGAGTGGCGGATGAAGTTGAAAGAGCAGAGTTTTACTTCAAGATGGCAGAGATTTTCTATCACATGAAGCAAACTCAAATGTCTATGTATTACATCATGCTAGCCCTTGATACATATAAGGCGCACCCGACTTATCTTGTCCGAGAAATTCAGTCTTGTTTTGTTGTTTCAGGAAATTATATTGATCTTAACAGTTCTGAAAAGTCTCTCCCGCATTTAGACAAAGCATTAGAAAAATCACATGCGATTAAGGATGAATTAATGATTGGTATAAGTTTGATGAACTTGGGTCACTGTTATTCTAGTTTGGAAAAATATCAGTTGGCATTAGATCATTTGGAGGAAGCTAAAATTTATTTGAAACGTCATTCTCACATACGAGCAATCCTTTATCAGCAGGCTCTGATCCATTTTAAATTGGGTAACGATGAATTGGCCAAGGAATATTTGCAGCGTGGCATAGATTATCTAAAATCAAACCCTGATCAATTATTCGGATCTTTGTACGATTTTCTTGTAAACCTATATATAAAGCCACTTAATCTTGATGATCTCAAGGATATTTTGAAACGATTTGATAACATTAGGGGTTATCCATATTTAGAAGAACTGGCATTAGAGTCCGCAGAATTTTATACTAAATGTGAGCGTATGGAGGAATCTGTATATTTGTATCAGCAAATGGTGTACGCTCAAAAACAAATTCGAAGGGGCGACTGTTTGTATGAACATTAGAAAAAGCTTTGTTTTAGCTGGTCTTGCGATCATGATGTTGGTTGGTGGTTCATATCTGAATCATACCGTGACTGCTATGGAGTTGGCTATTCGATTAGGTACATGAAAAATGGCAGACCTTTTGGGTCTGTCTATTTGGAAATTCTTCTGGAACAACACCAATGCACTAACAGACACTCAGAAAAAATCCCTTCCAATTGGATAGGGATTTTTTGAATAAGCTGTGATCTAATTCAAAGTTGCATAACCCTAATCAACAACAAACAGTACGGCCGTTCCATCTTCGGATTCATTTAGTTGGTGGGACACCCAAGATCCCGCACCTCGATTGTCTGAAGGAGATATTTATTCTATATCGGCTCCTGCACCGCCTTCTTCACAAATAGCCATAGGGAATTCATCTCGATCATATCCCCTTTTTGTTGGTATGTCTTTCAATGATTCTTCTCTATTTTTATCGGCACCTTCTTTATCAATCGTGCAGACGGCAGAAGCGCCCTTTTTTATAGCATTTTTTATGTCTCGTGCTCTTTCTGGATACTTATCAAACGGAAACTTCAATTTCACATCATACTGAGACCTCTCCAGAAGAAGGAGAGGTTTTTTTATGTCGAAGTGGGTTTGACAAAACAACCAAAAATTCATTAAATTAGTAGAACGATATACTTAATTCCATTTAACTAAATATCAATTTTTTGATTGAAAAAAGCAAATATAATTAGTTCGATTCACTTAATTTCTCATCAAAAGACAGTATTTTCAGAAAAAATGATTGACGATAAAAACGAATGCGCTTACAATGAAAACACATTCCAAAAAGTGAAATTGAATTCCACTAGACGGAATAAAAGGAGTCGTTCATCTCCAAATAAGTGGCTAAAGGAATGATTCACACAATGAAAAATCGAAGTGCACTGGAAATATACAAAGAAGGAGGCGCTTGGTGGGAGACTGAGATTAGTCATATTCAAAAAAATTCAATTGAACTTCGGGGCTATCCAATTGAAGAGCTTATTGGTGAATTGTCGTATCCACAGATGCTGTATCTACTGCTTGTTGGTGAATTACTAGATGATTCGAAGGCAGGCCTTTTTGAAAGTGTTCTTGTCGCAGGTGCGGATCATGGGCCAAGAGCACCGTCTATTGCAGCGGCAAGAATGGCGGTTACGTGCGGCATTTCGTTTAATTCTTCTGTTGCAACAGGGGTGAATCTATTAGGTGATATTCATGGCGGAGCCGGAGAAAAGGCGATGCGTATGTTATACGAAGCCAAAGCGGTTTATGATGCACAAAAAGATATGAAGTCTGCTGCAAAGCAAGTATGTCAGACGTGGTTAGACCGCAAGGAAAAAATTCCGGGAATCGGTCATCAGCTGCATGATGATGATCCGAGAGTGAGACGGCTGTATGAGCTGAGTCAAACATATGTGCAGCAAGGTGATATCAGCGGAACATACTTACGGTTAGCTGAGGCGATTAGACATGAACTAGAACAATTAAAAGGGAAAAAAATCACGATGAACATAGATGGTGTATCTGCTGCGATCCAATGTGAATTAAACATTCCAGCAGAAGCGGCAAAAGGCATCTTTTCCTTATCGAGAGGAATGGGCATCGTGGCGCATGCATATGAAGAGCTGACAAAAGGTGCCCTAGTGAAAGGTCCTTGTCCGAATGAAGAAAGACTTGTTCGTTATGCGGGGGTCGGGACGCGTCACTTGAAGGAGGGTGAGAGAATTTGAGTGAATTGAAAGCGTTGTCATATATAAACGGCAAATGGCTGGATGCAAACCATGTCAAAGAAGACATTATCAATCCATACTCTGGGGAAATGATCGGTACATCCTATCTTGCCTCCTCAGAAGATATAGAACAGGCGCTTTCTATTGCGCAGCAAGCTAAAAAACAATTAGCGGCAATATCAGCATTAGAACGCTCAACGCTTCTAACAAAGGCAGCCGCCTTATTGGAAGAACAAAAAGAGCATTTTTCAAAACTCATTTCTTTAGAATTAGGCAAACCGCTTAAAAATACAAGAGATGAAGTCTCACGATCAATTGAAACGTTGGCGCAGTCAGCCGAAGAAGCCAATCGACTAATCGGTGAGACCATTCCTGGCAATGTATCTTCCCGTGGGCAGAGAGCAATGGCGATGACATTTAAAGTGCCGGTTGGGGTAGTGCTGGCGATTACGCCTTTTAATGCGCCTCTCAACTTAATTTGTCACAAAATCGGTCCAGCTTTTGCGGCAGGGAATGCGATTATTTTAAAACCAGCACCGCAAACATCGGCTGTTGCCACAGCGTTTGTTAAGCTCCTGCTTGAAGCAGGGTTTCCTGAAAAGAGCCTGCAGCTTGTGATTGGAGGAGTAGACGCCGGCAGACAGTTAGTCACGGATGAAAGAACCAATCTTGTTTCTTTTACTGGCGGTGCGGTGGGCGGAGAACATATTTCAAACTCGGCTGGATTAAAAAAGGTACTGCTGGAACTCGGAGGAAATGGAGCGACGATTGTTCATCATGATGCAGATATCGAGCAAGCCGCCTCTCTTTGTGCCAAAACTGGCTTTAGCAACTCTGGTCAAAGCTGTATTTCTGTTCAAAGAATTTATGTCCACAAGCAAATTTTGTCGACATTTACTGAGACACTTAAACAAAAAGTAGAACAGCTCGTCGTTGGAGATCCGCTGTCTAATGAAAGTGATATCGGCTGTATGGTTGATGTACAGGCAGCAAAACGTGTGGAGGCATGGATACAAGAGGCAGAGAAAATGGGTGCCGAGCTTCTATCTGGAGGACAACGAAATGGCGCAAGCATCACACCGGCTATTTTGCTAAACCCGCCAAAACAAGCCAAGGTCGTCTGTGAAGAAG
Organism: Bacillus sp. 22190; assembly: GCF_052045575.1. NCBI lineage: Bacteria > Bacillati > Bacillota > Bacilli > Caryophanales > Bacillaceae > Bacillus > Bacillus sp. 22190. The sequence goes on from NZ_JBQEPF010000009.1 coordinate 91,167, forward strand.
TGTTCGGTCCAGTTGTCAGCATTCTCCCATATGAGGAGCTGGATGAGGCAATCAAAGAAGCAAACGATAGTCGATATGGTTTGCAGGCAGGTGTCTTTACGAATCAGTTGGATGTTGCGTTACACGCAGCAAAAGAGCTTGAAACTGGCGGCGTAGTCATCAATGGGACATCGAATTTCAGACTAGATCACTGGCCATATGGCGGGATTAAACGAAGCGGTATTGGAAGGGAAGGCCCGCGTTTCGCCATCGAAGAGATGACCGAAACCAAAATGGTTGTGCTGCCAAATGGTCTATAAAGGGGGCAGATGGACGTGAATGTCTTTCAGCAAAAGGTGAAAAGTGCGCAGACAGGCGGTCAGCCAATGATTTGTACGCCGCTCATTGGACAAACAAAGGAAGAATTGTTTCTTGAAGTTGAGGTGTTAGCTGAGAAGAAGCCTGATGTGATAGAGTGGCGAGCGGATTTTTTCAATCACCTCAATGACAAGGAACAAGTCATCACCACCCTGAAAGGGATGATCGAAAAGGCAGATAGCATCCCATTTCTATTCACCATTCGTTCTGAAAAAGAGGGCGGCGAACGCATCTCACTCTCAGAGGATGAAAAAGTTTCCCTGCTTGTCGAGCTTTGTGCCACTCAGCTTGTGGCTGCCGTTGATTTTGAATTAATGCATGATGTCTCGCATATCCAGCAAGTCAGTCAGGCGGCTAAGAGAAACGGGGTCATCTTGATTGTGTCGTACCACGATTTCCAGCGTACCCCGGAGGCGGATCGGCTCGTGGAACTATTCACCAATGCAGAATCGGTCGGTGCCGACATTGCAAAGATCGCCGTCATGCCGCATTCCTATGAGGATGCACTGACACTGCTCTCTGCGACAGGCAAGGCGAAAAAGCATCTGTCCATCCCCGTTATTTCGATGGCGATGGGGGAATATGGCGCCTTCACAAGAATGGTAGGTGGACTCTTTGGGTCTGTCATGACCTTTGCTGTAGGGAAAGAAAGCTCGGCACCTGGACAAGTTGCGATACAGGATTTGAATACCGTTCTATCGATTGTGTTTTCAAAGAATCAGTGAGTAGCAGATTCATAGCTGCACCGTGAGAGGAGAGAAACATGAAGAAGAATATATCTACACAGGTCATTCAGTATTTAGAAAATAGAGGAGTTGAGCATATCTTCGGTCTGTGCGGTCATACGAATATTGCTTTTTTATCAGCGCTAGAAAAAAGCCGTATTCAATTTGTGAATGTCAGACATGAACAGATAGCGGCGCATGCAGCAGACGGTTATGCACGAGCGAAAAAACAGACGGCTGTTGTGCTCAGTCACTTAGGTCCTGGACTCACCAATGCGACAACAGGCGTAGCGAATGCCGCACTCGATTCCATTCCAATGGTTGTCATTGCAGGAGATGTTCCAAGTCATTACTACGGAAAGCACCCACACCAAGAAATCAATCTTCATTCCGATGCTTCTCAATACGAAATTTATCGCCCGTTTGTGAAAAGAGCATGGCGAGTCGACATTCCAGAATTATTTCCAGAAATTTTATCAAAAGCGTTTCAGTTAGCTGAAAGCGGCCGCCCTGGGCCAGTCCTGATTTCAGTTCCGATGGATGTGTTCTCAAAAGACTTAGATGTGTCGTTATTTGAACAAATCGCTCATCATACACACACCGTTGAAAAACCATCTATTGATGATCAAACAGCGAATCGGATAATAGATCGATTGCTGCAGGCAGACAAACCGCTTTTATATGTAGGGGGAGGCATTTTACTAGCCGATGCAGCAGAAGAGTTAAAGGCATTTTCTGATCATTTGAGTATCCCTGTTGCCCATTCTTTGATGGGGAAAGGGGCGATGCCAGATGATCATCCAATGACCCTTGGCATGACAGGGTTTTGGGGGACGAAATTTATCAATGATCAGTGTAAAGCAGCGGATTATATATTGGCATTAGGCACCCGTTTTGCTGAAGCAGATGCGAGTTCGTGGGAATCGGAGTATACGTTCAATTTCCAATCAACCAAGCTCATCCATATTGACATTGATCCGAATGAAATTGGCCGAAATTATCCTGTGGAAATTGGAGCAGTAGCAGATCTCAAGCAGGCGCTGACTGTACTTAATCGTGTGGCGAAAGAAAGGCTGCCAGAAGGTCTGGATCGCCCTCAATTGAAAAAGGACATTGCGGCATATCGTGAGGAATTTCAGAAGAGCAATTTGACGAATATTCAAGACGAGTCTTTCCCAATGAAACCACAGCGTATTTTGCAGGAAGTGCGGGAAGTATTGCCACCTGATGCCTTCATTACAACCGATGTTGGCTGGAATAAAAATGGGGTCGGACAGCAATTTCCTGTATACACGCCAGGCACTATTTTAACCCCAGGTGGTTTTGCGACGATGGGATTTGGCGCTCCTGCTGCACTTGGAGCAAAGATTGCCCAACCTGACCGTGTCGTTGTATCACTTGTTGGGGACGGCGGTTTCGGTCAAAATCCATCTGTTCTCGCAACAGCCATGGAAGAAAACATTCCTGTCGTGTGGATTGTGATGAACAACAGTGCGTTTGGGACGATCGCCGGCTTGCAAATGGCACACTATGAAACGACTTACGGCACTGTTTTTAGAAAAGATGGAGAAAGCTATTCGCCTGATTTTGCAGCCATTGCAAGAGGTTATGGGATGAAGGGGATCAAAATTACGGCGGCTTCTGAATTCAAAGAAGCTTTGGCTGAAGCAATCGCTTCTCAGGAGCCATGTGTCATTGATGTAGCGATGAAAAATGATCCAGTGCCTACTGATGGACATTGGAACATTAATGATATTTATTCACCAAATACAAAACGTTCACATGTCAGTGTGAACTAAACATGACTAGGGAGGAATCAACAATGAAAATTAAAGTATTAAATCCATTTCAAGACGGTCATCCATTATGGTTAGGTTTAGATCATCCAGAAGAGAAAATGATTCGGAAAGTGTTTCAAACGATCACACCAGATACCGTAGGGTCAGAGCATATGATGGCAGGTCTCACTATTTTTGAGCCGGGCGAAGCAAGCTCGGTACACAATCACCCGGGTTCAGAGGAATTTGATTATGTGATTAAAGGGTCTGGCGAAGTCATTTGCGATGGAGAAAGACAATCATTTAAACAAAATGACTTTATGTTTATTCCAGATGGTGTCTCACATCAGCATGTGAACACAGGGGACGAACCTTTATGGCTGATTTGGCTCTATACACCGCAAGGGCAGCTTCCGAAGGACTAAAAAAACCTTGCACGAGAGAAAGAAGCAAAGGGGCTAAAATAGAAAGCATTTTAGCCCTTTATCAATTGAATGAAAGGGAGTCAAGCAATGAATAAGAATACACCGCTTGAAGGAATCAAAATATTAGATGTTTCTACGATGATTGCTGCACCATACGGCGCGGTGCTTCTAGGGGATTTTGGTGCAGAGGTCATTAAAGTCGAGATTCCTGGAAAAGGGGATACACTGCGGCATGTTGGTCCTTTTGCAGATGGTGAACCTTTGAGATGGTCTGGGCTTTCAAGGAATAAGAAATCTCTTACACTCGATTTGCACAAAGAAGAAGCAAAAGACATTTTTAAAAAGCTTGCAGCGCAGGTTGATGTGATCATTGAAAATTTTCGTCCAGGAACACTAGAAAAATGGGACGTTGGGTACGATGTATTAAAAGAAATCAACCCTCGTTTAATTATGATTCGTGTTTCGGGTTATGGGCAAACCGGTCCGTTTAAGGACAAGGCGGGATTTGGTACACCTGCGACGGCGTTTAGCGGCTTTACATATATTCAAGGGTTTCCAGATCGGCATCCAGTCAGCCCTTCCTTTTCCCTTACGGATTATATCGCAGGAATTTATGTGGCGTTTGCCACTGTGACAGCGATGTATTACCGTGACACACATTCAGAAGGAACTGGGCAAATGGTGGATTTGGCTCTCTATGAATCTGTGTTCCGCATGTTAGAATTTTTGGTTGCTGAATATGACAAGCTAGGGAAGGTGCGTGAGCGTTCACCAGGGTTAAGCGGTCATTCAAGCCCTGCTGGCACCTACGAGACAAAGGACGGGCATTATTTGGTTCTTGTGACGAGTACTGATTCGACCTTTAATCGATTGGCAGAGGCGATGAATCGCTTAGATTTACTTGAGAACGAGAAATTCTCTGTGAATGCAGCCAGGCTGAAGCATAACGATGAAATGGATGCGATCGTCTCGCAGTGGATTGCGTCCAAAACAAGAGATGACGTCCTAGACATTCTAGATACACATGGTGTGCCTGTGAGTCCGATTCTAAGCATTCGGGATATCTTTGAGCATCCGCAATTTAAAGCACGAGAAAATATTGTCGAGGTGCATCATCCGCGTCTTGGAAAAGTGAAGGTGCCTGGGATCATTCCGAAGTTTGAAAAAACCCCCGGCCGTATTCGCCATATTGCGCCTGATTTAGGTGAACATAATTATGAAATTTTAACGAAAATGCTTGGCTTCACAGAAGAAGAGTGTAAACAGTTAGAAGAAAAAGGGGTCATTTAAGACACTCAACCGATCCGCACGCTGCGGAAACAAAGGAGGATGGTTATGAAAGTGCATTCAGAACTGAAGGGGAACGACTTGCGGCCTGCTTATGCGAAACCAACAAAAGCTCGTTTCGGCATCTTGATTCTGTTGTTTTTTATTACCGCTATTAATTATATTGATCGAGCCAGTGTATCCATTGTTGCACCTGCGATTCAGTCTTCATTGCAATTAAACCCTGCCTTATTAGGCCTCATCTTTTCAGCATTTAGCTGGACCTATACAGCCATGCAGATCCCTGGCGGCTTTATTCTTGATAAGTTTGGATCAAAGGTAACGTATGGAATATCACTCATTACTTGGTCTATTTTCACCGGTTTACAGGCGTTTGCGAACAGCTTTGCCTTCTTATTTGGCTGCCGTTTGTTTATCGGAATTACAGAATCTCCCGCATTTCCTGCGAATAACCGCATTGTGACCACTTGGTTTCCAAGGCGGGAACGCGCATTTGCAACAGGGGTTTATACCGCTGGAGAGTATGTGGGGCTTGCATTTGCGACACCTCTTCTTTTTTGGATCATGACAACTTTCGATTGGAGAACCGTCTTTATCACTGCTGGTGCGCTCGGTATTATATTTGCTTTCTTTTGGTACAAGTATTATCACGAACCGAAAGAGCATCCGAAGATCAATGAAGATGAGTTAGAATTGATCCGTCAAGGCGAAGGGCTGACAGTGGCATCACAGGAGAAACTGAAATGGGCAGACTTTGCCGCACTTTTGAAATATCGTAAATTGATTGGACTCTATATTGGTCAATTTTCTGTCGCGTCTACCCTCTTTTTCTTTTTAACATGGTTTCCGACCTATTTAGCAGAGGCGAAAAATATGGCCTTTCTCAAAGTGGGTTTTGCGGCATCTCTGCCATACATTGCTGCATTCTTTGGGGTACTGTTTGGAGGATATGTGTCTGACTGGCTGCTTAAAAAGGGTGTATCGGTCAATATAGCGAGAAAGCTACCGGTTGTGGTCGGCTTGCTTCTGACAAGTACCATTGTTTTAGCGAATTTTACAACGAATATTCCGCTTGTGCTGACCATTTTATCCATCGCTTCCTTTGCACAAGGACTGTCTAATATCTCCTGGACCATGCTGTCTGAGGTAGCACCAAGAGAAATGGTCGGTCTGGCTGGCGGCGTATTCAACTTTTTTGCTAACTTATCCGGTATCATCACCCCGCTGATCATCGGATTCATTGTATCGGCGACAGGCTCTTACAACGGCGGTATTTTATTCGTCAGCCTAGTGGCATTAGGGGGAGCGTTGTCGTATATCTTTATTGTAGGTAAGATTGAACGGATTCAATTAAAATAATAGAGAGTAAGAAAAAGAGAACTCATTGGGTTCTCTTTCAGCGTGTAGACAAACCCTCGCATTCGGTGTCAGTCCTGCGTGCCGGTGCTCACGAATGTCAAATTCGCTCCGCGCCGGTACTCGTCCTTCCTAGGCTGCAAAGGTTTTCTATCACGCTGAAAAGAAGACAAAGGGCTAAAATCAAGTTCATTTTAGCCCTTTGTCAACAATCTTAAAAGAGAACTCATTGGGTTCTCTTTTTCTATGAATAAAAGATGACGGTGATGATCGTTGCACATGCGATACCCATGCTGATATAAAAACCAGCAAACCAGATATTCCATCGAGTGATTCGGTAAGGGTTGACCTTCATTAAATCGGCTAATAGGGAGACAGATACATTATATGGGCTAAACATGACCGTTGAGGTTCCAGCGATAATGAGCATGATGGCGATGGGAAGTGCAGGCAATTCATGAATGACAGGTGCCATCAAGCTCACTAATAGAGCAAGCGAAACAAGCGGGTGAAATCCGCAAAGAGCGGTGATGAGAAAATACAGCCCGATGACCCCATAAACCCAAATGGCATGATCTGATATACTGACGATAAATGCTTGAATCGGTTGCAGGCTGTTTGTGACAAGCAGCATATCGACAAAGAAGCCCGCGCTTAAAAATAGACACATATAATTCGAGAGCTGACGGGTTCGTTCTTTCCAATGGGGAATAGAGACGGCTACATATTGTTTTCGTTTTTTGATGATAGACGAGAATAATAGAGCGAAAGGAATAATCGTCAGCACAACAGCGAACAGATAACCTTTCCCAATCCAGGCGTCAACAAGCGAAACGACTGTCATAAAACTGAGCAGCATGAAAGCAAGCTGAAGGGTTTTTCTCTTGATGCGATGAGGGTTGGAGTGAGCTTCCGCCGGCTGGATGATATGCGGCAATCGTTTGCTTTGACGAGAAAACAGCAACCAATCCGTCAACAGTACAAGCACCATTAAACAAAACGTAACGGGTGCAATCTGATAATATTTCAATTTGGTTGCATCAATGGTGACACTCACCAGTACTTCGACAGGACTCCAGCTAAGACATAGCGCATATGACCTTAAAAGATTGCGCGTATAAAGGTGCTGTTTGACTTGTTCCTGAAGGGCGTTCAGCGATGGTTTCAAGGATGTATATAATAAGGGAATCGTTGCGATATTTAAAAACATGCCAAGAACATGAGTGACAAATGAACTCTTGCGATAAAGCTGATTTGTACTCGTTGTATGTAGGGTAAGCAGTTTATTTAATTGAGTATCGAAATGCCCAACATGTATGAGAGAATGAATAAATGGCAACATGAAAAATAAAGAAAGCAAGCCTAGCATGGAATGAAAATGAAGAAAAAGCGTATGCAAAGGCTGTTCTGACCAAAAAAATAACACCAATCCAATCAAGAGAAACATAGCACCCGTTTTCAAATAAAGCCCACTTGCCTTCTTAAAGGAAATGGTGAGCGAAGCAGCCGCCAGCAGACCAACCAAATAGGAGAGAATGGGAGCAGGGAATAGTTGATGAACGATGTATAAGCTAATAAGAAGTGTGAAAAGTAGTAGGTAGATCATGATATCTCCTCCATCAAAACATCTATCGGTTTTATTCCGTACAGTGGAATTTGTTTTCTTTTAATGGAACATTTAAAATGGATTATAGCAAAATTGGTCAATCATGTCGATAAGAAATCAAAGAGGAAAAGGAGAAAGTGAACATGGCTGATAAGAAGTCAAAAGAAGAATCAGGATTGCGTACCGTTCAGCGCGCTTTGGATATTCTTTCTTGCTTTAGCGAAGAACGTCAAGAGCTGACGCTAACGGACATTTCAAAAGAGATGAACTTAGCAATGTCTACCACAACAAGACTGCTCAAGGCACTTGAAATGAATCATTTTGTGGAAAAGAACCAAGAGACAATGAAGTACCGGCTCGGTCAAAGACTTTATCTTCTCGGTTATATTGCTGGGAAGTCCATCAAATTGAGGGAACTGGCAAAACCGCTCATGTACACACTTCGTGATGAAACAAAGGAAACCGTCAACCTGTATGTGCTCGATCACAAAAGCAGGGTATGTATTGAACAAGCCGAAGGGCTGCAATCGATTCGGCATCTTGTGAAAATCGGTGAGAAGCTGCCGTTATACGCTGGTGCTGGTGGAAAGGTGCTGCTTGCTTTCCAAAGCGAAGAGTTTCAACAGCAAGTTTTTGCATCTGAGGCTGATCACATGACGATGGAGGAATGGCAAAAAGAATGTCGGCATATTCTTGAAACGCATACCGCTTGCAGTATTGATGAACGGGAAGTCGGATCGGCGGCAGTGGCGGCACCGATCTTTAACATTCATGGGGAGGTGCAGGCATGTTTATCCATATCTGGACCGACCCAACGATTTACTGAAGATGTCATCCCTCAGCTGCAGCAAAAAGTGAAAGAGCATGCCGAGAAGCTCTCCGAACAGCTCGGTTACGTCGTCAAACACAATTTTTAAGAATGCCTATCTTTTCTCAGCCCATTTATCATATAATAGAAACATTATGTAGCATTCCTTGTCGTAAGGAGGACGTGTCACGAACATGAAAAACAATAGAGAGATTCCTGTGAGACAGCGAAATATTGTCCTCATTGGCTTTATGGGCGTTGGGAAAACAACCATTGGGCAGCTGGTTGCCAAAAAGTTATATAGAGATTTTATTGATGTTGATCAGGAGATTGAGAAAAAGTACAACATGACGATTCCAGAAATGTTTCAGCAAAAAGGAGAAGCGTTCTTCAGGCAGGCTGAAAAGGACTATATCGTCGATTTATGTGAACATACTCAGCTAAAGATCGTGTCTCTTGGAGGCGGTGCGTTTAAACAGGAAGAAATCAAACGATCTTGCTTAAAGCATTGTACGGTTCTTTTCCTTGACCTATCTTGGGAGAATTGGAAGCAGCGGCTGGATATTTTAATTGAAAACCGTCCTGTTCTTCATAACCGCACGCTTGACGAGATGAAAGAGCTGTTTGAAGAGCGCCGGGAAATTTATTCCCTTCATAACTCAAGAGTGGAAACAGATCATCTAGAAGCTGAAGAAGTCGCCAATTATATTGTCGACACACTCAAGCTTGGCTGGGATCTATATTCGAAATAAAAAAGTCTATCCTAAGGGGTAGACTTTTTCTATTAGATCAGGAGTAGTCAAAGAAATCACAGTCTAAGTTGGATGATGGATGAAAAAAAAGAAGAAAAGATGTTTTTTTCTTCGTCATTATATCAAAATGTATGCATCCTTTATGTGGTGTGTCTAGCCGTTTGAAAAAAGTGGTGATCAGACTACAACTAGGTCAAGATGATGAGGTTATTTGATTGATGTGGGAAACGACATATATCTCTCATTTTCTTTTTTTGAAAAAATAAAATAGTATCTAAATTCCAATAATAGTTTTTTGAATTATTATAATTTTTAAAAATCTGGTTGACACCTTCGGTTATATCATTCTATGATCATTAACGTAAACGCTTACCGTAAACGTTTACTATAACGGATGGGGAGGAATTTGTTGATGAAAAATAAAGAAAAATGGAGCGGTGTATTCCCGGCAGTCTTAATTCCTTTTAAAGATGACTATTCAATTGATGAACCTGCTTTTCGTAAGCTTGTTCGCTGGGTGGCGGGGCACGAAGGGATTAATGGGATCGTTGTCAATGGACATACTGGCGAGATTATGACTTTGCTGCCACATGAACGAGCTGAAGCTGTGCGTATTGCAGCCGACGAATTAAAGGGAGAAATTCCTGTCATTTCTGGGGTTTCTGCTGAAGGGACAATTGAAGCGATCCAGCATGCAAAAGCAGTGGAGGAAGCTGGTGGAGAAGGTATTCTTCTTATGCCGCCACATTCATGGCTGAGATTCGGTATGCAGTCTGAGTCACCTGTCCAATTCTTTCAAGATGTTGCAGAAGCAATTGACATTTCAATCATCGTCCATCAGTATCCAACATGGACAAAAACCTCTTATACAACCAGTCAATTATTAGAAATGTCGGAGATTCCAAACGTTGTCTCATTTAAAATCGGTCAAAGAGACATGGCGCAATATGAAGTCGATGTGCGCGCACTGAAAAAGCATGCACCAGATGTATCGTTGCTCACATGTCATGATGAATATTTATTGCCAACATTAGTTCAAGGAATTGATGGGGCGCTTGTAGGTTTCGGCTGTTTTGTACCAGATTTGATTGCTGAGCTTGTGAAATGTGTGGAAGAACAAGACCTTGTAGCGGCTAATAAAGTGTACGATAGAATCTTTGAATTAAAGCATGCTGTGTATAAAATGGATGAACCTTCCTCTACCTCTCATCTGCGAATGAAGGAAGCGATGTTCCAGCGAGGTTTGATCAGCAGTTCGCTTGCGAGGAAGCCAGTATTACCTTTAACTCAAAAGGAAAAAGAAGAGATTCGTCAGGGCCTTCAAAGTGTTGGTTTACTTAAGGAAAACGTTAGTAAATAACAGACCATTGATTTCATGATGAAGGTGAGTCAGGTTATAATAGAGTATAAAACAACAGACTCCCGGAGGTATGAAATGTGTCAGTAAGTATTAAAGATGTCGCATTGAAAGCTGGAGTATCTATCGCCTCTGTTTCCCGAGTATTAAGTGGCAAACCAGGAGTAGGTGCTCAAACGGCTGAAAGAATTAAACAAGTGATTGATGAATTAGGCTATCGTCCTAATTTAGGAGCTAGAGGGCTCGTTAAAAGAAAGACTGGCAATATTGCTGTCGTGGTTCCTCGTGGTTCATATATTTTGAATAATCCATTTTTTTCGACGATATTAGATGGGATAGCGAAGGAATTAGATGAGACTGAATTCAATATGTTGATGTCATTTACATCTGTACAGCAGCAGCGATTACTTGAAACGCAGGCTGTAGATGGTGCCATTTTATTTTCTCCAAGAAATGAAGAATTGAGCATGGATTGGTTAAAAAGTTTAGCTATTCCCATTATCGTTGTCGGAAGTTACTTAGAGGATTCTCCATTTCCATGTGTCAGGCCTGATGATGAAGAAGGTGTGTGCCAATCTGTCACGGCCTTATTTGATAAAGGTCATCGAACCATTGGACTGGTCAATGGTCCAATGAGTTCGATGCATAGTGTGAGGTATTACAAGGGGTATGAGCGTACACTGAAAAGTTTAGGATTAACAATGAACAAAGAGCTTGTGTTTGAGTTAGATGAATTTGATGGGGGAAAAGTAGTAGAAGTGGTTTCTCAATTTCTCCAAGGAAACCAGCACATGACTGGAGTTGTTTGCTCTTCAGATTTTTTGGCGATAGGGGTCATGAAAGCGGCAGATATCGCAAATGTGTCAATACCTCATGATTTGTCTGTCGTTGGTGCTGATGATGTGCCCATTGCAAGTTTTCTAACCCCTTCTTTATCTTCTGTTCATGTTGATTTAGTTGGAATGGGAAGAAAAGCGGTTTCTTTACTAACGCAGTTAGTAGAAGGAGAACAGTTAGAGAAGATGGAACATATCTTCCCGATGTACTATGTAGATCGTGGCACCACGGGAACGCCAAAAAAGAAATGATAGATGCTGAAAACTCATATGATCGCTTTAGAATGTCTCTTCATTTAAAATGTAAGCGATTTCTTTTGTGCTCATCAGCATGTACTTTTGCATCATTTCCTCTATTAAGGAGGAGATATCATGACGTTAGAACTCAGCGGAAATTCAAATTCTCATGATGAGCAAGTTGTTGATAGAGCTTCACAACTATTGACTAGGATGGAAAGTGTACCTTTTTCGAGATGGCATTTAAAACCTCGTATCATTATGGGATCTGCTACCTTTTTTGATGCTTTTGATGCACTATCTTTAGCGTTTGTTCTCCCAGTTCTCATCGGCATGTGGAATTTATCACCTGCTCAAATTGGTCTTCTTATTGGGTCTGGTTATATCGGACAAGCGATTGGTGCTATTTTCTTTGGATGGTTAGCAGAAAGACGTGGCCGTGTATTTAGTGCAAAGTGGACTGTGTTTCTCATGTCTATTATGAGTATCGCATGTGTATTTTCAGGTAACTTTATGGCCCTTTTTATTTTTCGTTTTATACAGGGGATTGGAGTAGGAGGAGAAGTGCCAGTAGCGGCCTCATATATTAATGAGTTGTCCCGGGCCCAAGGTAGAGGGAGATTTTTTATGCTCTATGAGATGATTTTTCCATTAGGATTAATGATCTCAGCTCAAATTGGTGCATTTGTTGTACCTAGCTTTGGGTGGAAATGGATGTTCTTGATTGGTGGAATTGGCGGTTTAATCGTCTTTGTCTTCTTTTTCATGTTGCGTGAATCTCCAAGATGGCTTATTTCAAAAGGCAGGTTAGATGAAGCCGAAAGAATCATTGAAGAGATTGAAGCTAGTACGGACAAACGAATGCCTGTTGCAAAGCAAGTGTCCAGCAGCACTGAAAAAGGCGACTGGAAAGAGCTCTTTTCTACTTTTTATCGTAAAAGAACATTGATCGTATGGGGACTATGGTTTTCTGCCTACTTTGTATCGAATGGATTAAATAACTGGTTACCGAGTCTTTATAATACGGTTTACAATTTGCCAGTTGGAGATTCATTAAGGGCAGCCTCTCTCACAAATATTTTACAGACCATAGGGGTATTCGCTTGTGCATTTTTAATCGATAAAGTAGGACGGAAGCGCTGGGCAACCATTGCATTTATCGTAACAGGTGCTTTATTAACGGCTTTATGGATCAGCGGAGCAAATTCTCCAGAAAGCGTTATTTATTTAGGGTCCGCTGCCTACGGAATGATGGGGACCATTACAGTTCTTCTCTATTTATATACACCTGAAATCTATCCAACCCGTATGAGGGTAATTGGTACGGCATTTGCTACAGCGTGGCTTAGGCTGGCCTCAGCGATCGCTCCTATTATGATAGGTTTTATTTTAGAGGTGAGCGGTGTTTCAACTATTTTTATTCTTTTTGCAAGTGTGACTGTAGTGGGAGCAATTCTTGCTTTTAAAATGATCGAAACGCGAGAGAAAGTATTAGAAGATATTGCACCGTAAGTGATGCATGCAGTGAAGAACTTATTCTAAAGAGGGTAGGTTCTTTTTTTATTCAGAGGATTTACGTACACTTTTGAAAAAGCCTAACCTACCTCAGTTCAATTATCTTATAATAGAAACATTATCAGCACTCCTTGTCACGAACATGAAAAGTAATATCTATCAGATAGTGGAAATGTAGAATCAAAATATAAAAGTCTACCAGCTAGGGTAGACTTTTTCGATCAGTTTAATGTTTGATCCCTTGAAGCAGTGCGGCTTTTAGGCAAAAGGATATTGGCTGACGATGTTCGTCGAATTGCAGTTGAAACAGCTGTTTCGTTTCATCGTCTGCAGCATGAAGGTGGGCAACGATTTCCTTTTGAACATTCTCTGGTGTACGTCCTCGTATGATCCAGTCCTGATAATCAATATGCAGATCCCAGTAACGGATATCTTCTTTCGTCAGATGGTTGTCAGCGAAAAGCTCTTTCCATTCTGATAACGAGCTTTCTCGCACATGGGAAGGATCTCTCAGTCTATTTAAATGATTAATAAAGTCATCCTGTGCTTGGTTTTCAGGTGCATAATGATCGACAAGTAGAAATTTGCCGCCTTTCTTTAAGACTCGGCTGATTTCAGACATGGCTGCCGGGAGATGTGGGAAGTGATGAGCAGCAAATCGGCATGTGACGAGATCAAATGATGCATCAGAAAAGGGCAATGCGTCTGCGGATGCCTGCTCAAACGTAATGTGGTTCAGCTGTCGCTCTTCCGCAAGTGCTGTAGCAACCTCGATCATTTTGGGTGTGACATCAATCCCGATTCCTTTAGAGATGACGTCTGAAAAGGAAAACACGGTATGACCTGCCGCGCAGCCGATATCAAGTAGATGCTCATCGCCCTTTGCCTTCGCCGCCGTTTTCATCCATTCAAGTTCTTTTCCAGCTGCAAAGATGAGTGAATCTCGGTAGTTCTCTGCATTTTGTGAGAATTGTTTCTCGGCTTTTGAATATGGATTCATTCCTTTACCCCCTTTTTGTTGTTTCTTTATCGTAGGGTTCTTCCCGTGATTTGTCTAAGACATAAAAGATATGATATGAATAGTTAAAACCTATGAGGTGAGAGAAGTGGATATACGAATGATGGAATATGTCATGGAAGTGTACCGGCAGCAAAGCTTTACAAAAGCAGCGGAAAAACTTCACATTGCACAGCCCTCATTAAGTCAGCAAATTAAAAAACTTGAGGAGGAATTAGATACTCCTCTGTTTATTCGGAAGTATGGACAAGTCACTCCTACACCTCAAGGAAACCGATTGATCAAAAGAGCAGAGACCATTTTGAAGGAACGAGATGATTTGTTACGTGAGATGGGGGAAGCTGCTTATGAGGTAGGGAAAGAACTGAAGATCGGTGCGCCAGCTGTCACAGGGGGATATGTCCTGCCAAGTTTATTAAAAACCTATTGTCAAACGTATCCGCACGTTCACGTTCATTTGATAGAAGAATCGCCTCGTGAGCTAGAAAGACGTTTACTCGCTGGGAAACTGGATCTTGCGATTCTTTCTCTGCCTGTCGAGCATGAATCATTGAAAACAAAACAAATGCTGACAGAGCCGCTTCTCCTCGCCATTCCGCAAACGGCTCAACCGTGGTTGACGGATGAACTCAATGAAATCATCAATCAAGCGGATCAAGAAGGGTCTGTCCCGTTTCATCTTCTGGAAGATGCCCCATTTATTATGCTGAAAGAGGGATATGGCTTTCGGCAAGTGGTCACGGAACTGTGCCGTCATCATGGCTTTCGGCCTAGGATTGCATTTGAAACAAGTCATATTCAAACAGCTCAGGCATTGGTTGAAAATGAGCTAGGGGTGACAGTGGTGCCGAAAATGGTGGCACAAGAGGAAAGGAAAGCAGTCACTTATTTACACATTGATTCATGCCCAACCCGCACACTTGTGTTTGCATATGTGGAAGAAAGATATTTAACGAAAGCCGCTCAAGCCTTCATGGACCTTCAACAGAATCAAGGAAAAGCTTAAACAAACGTTTAATTAAACGCAAAAAGCAGGGGAGTCCCCTGCTTTTACCTTTTTTCAGCGTGATAGAAAACCTTTGCAGTTTAGGAAGGACGAGTACCGACGCGGAGCGAATTTGACATTCGTGAGCACCGGCACGCAGGACTGACACCGAATGCGAGGGTTTGTCTACACGCTGAAAGCAGGGGAGTCCCCTGCTTTCTAATATAAATCCAGCCGCTGATCTGTCATGACGGGGATTTGTTGTCTCACTTCATCTACGAGCTGAAGATCAATGTTTGCATAATAAATGTCTTCTTCATCATTTGTCTCAAGTAGAATGCGTCCGAGCGGGTCAATCACCATGGAGTGACCAGGGAATTCAGTGTCTCTGCTTGTGCCTGTCCGGTTCACCGCAATCACAAATGACTGATTCTCAATGGCTCTTGCGATGAGCAGACTGCGCCAATGGTTCACTCTTGCTGACGGCCATTGAGCGGTATTAACAAGCACCTTCGCCCCTTTGTTCACGAGCGTCCTAGAAAGCTGAGGGAAGCGGAGGTCATAGCAGATCATGGTGCCAATCTTGACATCTTCATCATAGTTAAATAAACCAAGCTGATGACCGGCGGTTAAATAGTTGTGTTCATCCATTAAGCGGAATAAATGAATTTTATCATAATCTAACAAAAGCTCACCTTGGCGGTTAAAGACATACATTGTATTGGTGATGTTTTCATCTTCTGTCCTCTTATTTAAAACACTGCCTGCGATGAGATACACTTGGTGCTTGCGGGCAAAGGAAGAGAAGAGTTGTTTTGTTCGCTCGCCATCTGCATCGGCAAGCTCATCCGCTTGTTCCAGCGCATAGCCGGTATTCCACATTTCAGGTAGAATAATCAAATCAGGCTGTTGGCGGATGGCCTCTTCTAAAAACGCTTCTGCTTTCTGAAAGTTTACATCAGGTTCTCCTATTTGTACGTCCATTTGAATCAGGGCGATGTTCATGTCGGTCTTCCTCCTTTATTCGTTTCATGCAATGAATGGTTCGGGTGATATTGCCTGAAACATCTAGTCTTCAAGCCAGTTTCTTTATCATAAAGCTTTCCGCTATCTTTGCCAATAGAAATGTCAGAAGGTTTTGTTAAATGACTTTCTCAATCAAGAAATGAGTGGTATGATACTCATAACTAATAAAACAAAGGGGAATAGTATGATATGCAATTGTTCGATTTATCACTAGAAGAGCTAAAAAAATATAAACCAAAGAAAACAGCACGTCCTGATTTCTCAGACTTTTGGAAGAAATCGCTCGAAGAACTGCACCAAGTGGAGGCAGAGCCAACACTTGAATCTTATGACTATCCAGTGAAAGGCGTCAAGGTGTACCGCCTGACGTATCAAAGCTTTGGACATTCTAAAATTGAAGGCTTTTATGCTGTGCCTGATCAAACTGGTCCGCATCCAGCGCTCGTTCGTTTTCATGGCTATAATGCCAGCTATGACGGCGGCATTCACGACATCGTCAACTGGGCGCTGCATGGCTATGCGACGTTTGGAATGCTTGTCCGTGGTCAAGGTGGCAGTGAAGACACATCAGTGACGCCAGGCGGGCATGCATTAGGGTGGATGACAAAAGGCATTTTATCGAAGGATACGTACTATTATCGAGGTGTTTATCTAGATGCTGTTCGTGCACTCGAAGTCATTCAGTCTTTCCCCGAAGTAGATGAACACCGTATCGGCGTGATCGGTGGAAGTCAGGGGGGTGCGTTAGCGATTGCGGCCGCAGCCCTTTCAGATATTCCAAAAGTCGTTGTGGCAGACTATCCTTACTTATCAAATTTTGAGCGTGCAGTTGATGTTGCCTTGGAGCAGCCTTATTTAGAAATCAATTCATACTTTCGCAGAAACAGTGATCCTGAAGCTGAAGAAAAGGGATTTGAGACATTAAGTTACTTTGATTTAATCAATTTAGCCGGCTGGGTGAAACAGCCAACATTGATGGCGATCGGTCTGATTGATCAAGTGACACCGCCATCCACCGTGTTTGCGGCATACAATCATTTAGAAACAGATAAAGAGCTGAAAGTGTACCGATATTTTGGGCACGAGTTTATTCCTGCTTTTCAAACAGAGAAGCTGTCCTTTTTACAAAAGCATTTGCTTCTATCAACATAAGAGCATGACAAAGAGCTAAAATGACATTCATTTTAGCTCTTTGTCTTTTTCAGCTATTGGAGCGTTCAGCTTAATAACTGGTGTTCTGTCTTGTTTTTTCATCAGGTACTAATGCTGTAACGATCAGGGCAAGGGCTGTGATGATGTGAAGGATGAATCCGAGAATCGGAATCCATGCAAGGCAGGATGTGACAATTCCAATGATACTTCCGATCATTGGTCCCTGGTCTCGCTTCGATAAGACGAGTGTGATAATATGCAGAATAAGCATGACCATGAGCGGTGAATAGCCATTGCTGATAACGAATAGACCTCCGATCACAGGGATAGCAAGGCAAGCTTCAAAAATCCCAGTGATCCATTTCATAATGCGAGATATAGACATCAGATCCAACTCCTTTTTCATATATGTCTTATTCGTATTTTCCCAAAAGGTGAAGAAGTCATGCAGAATTCTATAGAAAGAGTTGATGGACACTTGAGAGAAAGAATTAAGGAAGAGCTGAAAATCATCGAAGAAACGTATGACATCAAGATTTGTCTCGCCGTTGAATCGGGCAGCAGGGCATGGGGATTTCCTTCAACTGACAGTGATTATGATGTTCGCTTTTTATACGTTCCCCGGAAGGAATGGTACTGGGCGATGGAGGAGCATCGTGATGTCATTGAACGGCCAATTGATGACATGCTTGATATAAGCGGCTGGGAGCTGCGAAAGGCGTTGCGTTTATTCAATAAATCGAATCCATCCATTATGGAATGGCTGTCTTCTGACATCATTTATGCTGAATCTTTCTCTTTGGCAAAGCAGCTAAGAGAATTAAAGGATCGAGCGTTTTACCCTGCGGCTTTGATGTATCATTACCTCAATATGGCGAAGCGGAATGAAAGCCGGCATTTACGAGGGGAGCAGGTGCGAATCAAGAAGTATTTCTATGTGCTTCGTCCGCTGCTTGCCTGCCAGTGGATTGAACGTTACCGAACAGTTCCACCAATGGACTTTCATGAATTACTCAAGGAGCTAGTGGAGGAAGGCCCGCTGTTAGCAGAAATTCACGAACTGCTCAAACGTAAAATGGACGGAGAAGAAATGGATGTAGAGAACCGTCTCGCTCATGTCCATCCATTTATTGATCAAGAGCTGGTGCGTTTTGATGAATTGGTGAAAAGCTACAATCAGCCGAAAGACAATCTGATGCAAGAATTAAATGAGCTTTTGCAGTCTACCCTTGATGAGGTGTGGGCGTAAGCATGAAAGAGCCAGCCGGTTAGCGGCAGGCTCTTTTTTATCTCTTATTGTGATAAAACCACAAAAAAAGTCAGAATTTTTGTCATCTTCAAATATTGTAGCGGACAGCTCATGAGCCTTACAATAAAGACATAGCTTACAAAGAGTGGGAGGTGCCCTTTATGGAGTCGGTCACAAGAAATTTCTTCTTGTTTTTGTCAAAGAGCAGTCTCTTGAACCATATTGCTCGTAATTGGGGAAGTGCTGTTGCATCAAAGAAAATCATCGGTGGGAAGGATTTTGAGAGCGCTATCCCTGTCATCAAACGATTAAATGATCAAGGTATGGCCGTAACGGTCGATCACCTCGGTGAGTTTGTCACAAAGGCAGAGATTGCAAATGAGCGGACGAATGAGTGTATTCAAACCATTCAGCGAATTGCAGAGGCGGGACTCAATTCCCACGTCTCACTTAAAATGACATCGCTTGGCTTAGATATTGACGATGATCTCGTGTATCGCAATATGAAAAGCATTTTAGATACGGCAGAGAAACACCGTATTATGGTGACAATTGATATGGAGGATGAACAGCGCTGTCAAAAAACGCTGGACATTTTTAAAGAAATGAAATCTCAATATGAGTATGTCAGTACGGTTTTGCAGGCGTATTTGTACAGAACAGAACAAGATCTTGATGACCTAAATGAGTTGCAGCCATTTTTAAGACTTGTAAAGGGTGCCTATAAGGAATCCGCCGAAGTGGCGTATCCAAACAAAAAAGACGTCGATCAGAATTACAAGAAGCTGATCGAAAAGCAATTACTCTCAGGGAACTATACAGCCATTGCGACACATGACGATCAAATGATCGAATTTACGAAACATATTGTGAAAAAACACAATATACAGACAGATCAGTTCGAATTTCAAATGCTGTATGGCATGAGATCAGAAACGCAGCAAGCACTCGTAAAGGAAGGCTATCAAATGAGGGTCTACACCCCGTATGGACGAGAGTGGTATGGCTACTACATGAGACGTCTTGCAGAACGACCGGCAAACATTGCATTTGCTTTAAAAGGGATGACGAGAAAATAATTTGAAACGGGAGCGTGACAAAGATGACAACACCTTACAAGCATGAACCATTCACGGATTTTAGCCAGGAAGAAAATCGCCAAGCGTTTGAACAAGCATTAGCCAAAGTAACAGAATCACTTGGGCAAACCTATCCGCTTGTGATTAATGGAGAAAGAATCGAAACAACAGACAAGATTGTCTCGATCAATCCGGCGAAGAAGGAAGAAGTCGTGGGTACCGTATCAAAAGCTGGGAAAGAAGAGGCAGAGCAAGCGATTCAAGCTGCGGCAAAAGCGTTTGAAACATGGCGCTACACGTCTCCAGAAGAAAGAGCCGGCGTCTTATTCCGCGCTGCGGCAAGCATTCGCCGTAAAAAGCATGAGTATTCAGCCCTTCTCGTAAAAGAAGCAGGGAAGCCTTGGAATGAAGCGGATGCAGATACAGCAGAAGCCATTGACTTCCTAGAGTATTATGCCCGTCAAATGCTAGAGCTTGCGAAAGGCAAACCGGTGAACAGCCGCGAAGGGGAACGCAATCAATATGTGTACACACCAACTGGCGTGACGCTTGTCATTCCACCATGGAACTTCTTGTTTGCGATCATGGCAGGAACAACCGTTGCACCAATCGTCACAGGGAATACAGTTGTTTTAAAACCAGCAAGTGCGACGCCTGTCATTGCAGCCCGCTTTGTAGAAGAACTGGAGCAAGCAGGTCTTCCGAAAGGTGTTGTCAACTTCGTGCCAGGTAGCGGAGCAGAAGTAGGAGATTACTTAGTAGATCATCCGAAAACAAGCCTTATTACATTCACTGGATCAAGAGAAGTGGGCACACGTATTTTTGAACGTGCGGCAAAAGTACAGCAAGGACAACAGCATTTAAAGCGTGTCATTGCTGAAATGGGCGGTAAAGATACAGTCGTTGTAGATGAGGATGCAGATGTTGAATTAGCGGCTAACGCCATTTTCACATCAGCCTTCGGATTCTCAGGTCAAAAATGTTCAGCTGGATCTCGTGCTGTCGTCCACGAGAAGCTGTATGACCAAGTCGTTGAGCGAGTGAAGGAAATCACAGAAACGAAAACAACAGCGAATCCGTTATCAGCTGATGTGTACATGGGACCTGTCATTGATCAAGCTTCCTTTGACAAGATCACAGAATATATCGAGATTGGCAAGCAAGAAGGCCGTCTAGTCACTGGCGGAACAAGTGATGATTCAGAAGGGTACTTCATTCATCCAACCGTGTTTGCAGATCTAGAGCCAACATCTCGTTTAATGCAAGAAGAAATCTTTGGACCTGTCCTAGCTTTCTCAAAAGTCTCAAGCTTTGATGAGGCGCTTGAAGTAGCCAACAACACAGAATACGGGTTAACCGGTGCGGTCATTACAAATAATCGTGATCACATCAACCGTGCGAAGCAGGAGTTCCATGTCGGGAACCTTTACTTTAACCGTAACTGTACGGGAGCGATTGTGGGTTACCACCCATTTGGCGGCTTTAAAATGTCAGGAACTGATTCAAAAGCAGGCGGTCCAGATTACCTTGCTCTGCACATGCAGGCCAAAACGATCAGCGAAATGTTTTAATATGGAAAAGCATGAACTCGTGCAGGCGAGTTCATGCTTTTTTTACCTGTCTACGACTTGTTTCTATACAAATATGACTGGAAAGAAGTATGATAAATGTATCACTTATTCAGGGAGCAATCGGGATGGAAGAGATATTAGAAAAGCTTCATACATTTTTTGATGTCGATAAATTAATTGCATTTATTAGTGGTTATTTAAAGAAACCAGTCATTTTAGAAAGTACTGAATGTCAGCTGCTTGCTTATAATTCTTACAGCATCCAGCAGTTCGATCCAGTCAATCAGCAAACCATTTTCTCAAAGGAATGTCCGGGAGCTGTGGTGGATTGGTTAAAAAAAACAGGGGTCATTGAGCAGCTATATACAGATTCAAATCCTTTTTATGTGAATGGTCATGAGGAGCTCGGGTTTAATCGACGAGTGGCTGTGAGCGCCAAGCACAAACAAGAGGTTGTCGGCTTTATTTGGGTGCAGGACATTGAAGATTCTCTCTCTCAAGAGGAGCTGCAATTTTTACACGAGGCATCGTTTCAGGTTGGAAAAGTTATTTATAAAAATAAGAAACAGTTGGAGAAAAAGGAAGGCAAGATTGAAGAGTTCTTCAAAAAGGTCATGGATGATCATTTTTATACAGAAGAAGAGCTGAAATGGGAAGCTGAGAATTTAAGCATTCCACTGCCAGCTGTCTTTACGGTGATGGTTGTTCATGCCGCCGATAATAAAAGTGAGACGGCAGAAGATGTGAAGGATATGATTAGAACCTATTTACAGCTAGAAGACAAGGTCAATCACGTCTACTCTGTGCAAGCAGACATCGTCGTGATATTAGGCAGTTTGTCAGATCGACACTCACCAAAAGCGACCGCTGCGGATGTCGTCGCCCATCTTCAATCGAAAACGCATACACACCCATCTCCTTTATATATTGGGATGGGAAGAGAATATCGAGATGTCATGAAAATGAGCACAAGTCGATTTGAAGCGATAGAAGTCGTGAAAGCAGTGAAGATTGTCGGGGGGCAGGAATTGATTCCATACGATTACGAGCATTTGGGGGTCTTCCGGTTCTTAGACTCGATTTACAGTCACCAAAAAAAGAAAAACGACTTTAATCCAGATTTGTTGCGCCTAAAGGAAAAAGACCGTGACAGCCAAACATCATTTTTAAAAACCTTAGAGGTCTACTTATTGAATAATTGCAAGCTAAAGCCAGCTGCAGAGCAGTTGTTTATTCATCAAAATACACTAAACTATCGAATGAAACAAATTTTTGAAATGACGTCTATCGATTTAAGTCATTTTAGCCAGCGTTGTGAGTTATTTATTGAATTGATGCTGATGAAAAAAGATCAATAGGCGTGGACTCCGCAGGTGCAAAGGCTGACCTGCGGATTCATGCTAGATGATAAAATGGCATACAATTGCCTTATTTCGTTGTATGATAGATAAAGATTTTATAAGGAAAGTGAAAGGAGGGCCACCTTTGGGATCAGTCACCTTGGCCATTTTGATTTTCATCATGACCCTCGTCCTTGTCATTTGGCAGCCAGGACGTTTAACCATTGGATGGTCAGCGTGCGGGGGAGCGATTCTTGCTCTTGCTTTTGGGGTCGTTCATTTGGGCGATGTATGGGAAGTTACCCAAATTGTCTGGAACGCCACCTTTGCATTTATTGGAATTATCATCATTTCATTGATTTTAGATGAGATTGGTTTTTTTGAATGGGCGGCACTTCATATGGCAAAAGCCGCAAGAGGGAACGGGGTCCGCATGTTTATTTATTTAACATTGCTCGGCGCTGTGGTAGCCGCTTTTTTTGCCAACGATGGAGCGGCACTTATCTTAACCCCGATCGTTTTATCTGTGGTCAGAGCGTTGAAGCTGGATGAGCGTATGATCCTGCCATTTGTTATGGCAAGCGGCTTTATTGCAGATACGACGTCTTTGCCATTTGTCATTAGTAACTTGGTCAATATCGTATCAGCCGATTATTTTCATATTGGCTTTCTTGAATATACAGCAAACATGTTCGTCCCAAACCTTGTATCGCTTGGCGCTAGTATGCTTGTGCTGTATGTGTTTTATCGGAAACTCATCCCGAAAACGTACGATGTTTCGCAGGCGAAGGAACCAGCTTCGGCCATTCGTGATCTGCGCATGTTCCGGTTATCTTGGTATGTGTTAGGGTGCTTGCTTGTTGGATATTTTGCTGGGGAATTGGCAGGCATTCCGGTGTCAATCATTGTAGGAGGCATTGCCATTGCTTTCTTATGGCTGGCGAAACGGAGTCCACAAGTGGCGACAAAACGAGTCGTCAAAGAAGCACCGTGGTCGATTGTGTTTTTCTCTATCGGCATGTATGTCGTGGTGTATGGGCTGAAAAATGTCGGCCTGACAGAAATTTTAGCGGCATGGATTGAACAGGGGGCGTCACACGGTTTACTTGCGGGAACGATGTTTATGGGGGTTCTGGCAGCCGTGTTATCCTCTGTCATGAACAACCTCCCAACCGTTTTAATTGATGCGATTGCCATCGGTCACACAGATACAGCAGGTGTGATGAGAGATGCACTGATTTATGCCAACGTCATCGGCTCAAACCTTGGTCCGAAAATGACCCCAATCGGTTCATTGGCGACATTGCTGTGGCTTCATGTCTTGAAGAAAAAAGGTGTGCATATTTCTTGGGGGGCATACATGAAAGCTGGAATCATTCTAACCATACCGACGCTGATCATCACGTTATTGGGGTTGTATGTGTGGTTATGGTTGATACATTAAAAAGCAGATCCAATGGATCTGCTTTTTGTTGTTATAGATATTTTGCATAGCGTTTTTCCAAAAAGTCTTGGAGCAATGAGACCACACTGCATATGCCCCAGTAAATCAAGGCAACCAATATATACATGGTCATATAATCGAATTCTCTTCCGCCCACAATTTTTGCTTGCTGGAAGAGTTCGGGCACAGTAATCATTGCTGCTAGTGAGGAAGCTTTGATTAAATCAAGCATGACGTTGGTCAGGGGCGGCAGTGCAATGCGCACGGATTGAGGCAAAATGACTCCGCGCATCGTTTGCCAATAGCTGAGACCAAGTGATTTGGCGGCTTCCACTTGACCACTAGGAACAGAGGAGAGAGCCGCCCGGTTAATTTCGGCAATGTATGCAGCACTATTGAAGCTGAATCCAATAATAGCAGCAGTGACAGCTGTAAATTCAATGCCGATGTAAGGGAATCCGAAATAAAGGATAAACAAAATGACCAGAATGGGAACCCCACGCATGAATGAAATATACAGCCGTGCAGGCAGCCGAAGGAACCATGTATTTGCCATTCGAGCAAGGGCAATAAAAAAGCCAAGAATCGTACCAAAAAACATGCTCACAAAAGAAATGAGCAGCGTCAGCCAGATGCCTTTCATCACAAACGGAAATGACGCTTTTGCCAGTGCAGGATTAAAGATATATTCTAAATGAATATCTCCCACGGCTGCGGCTCCTTATTTAGAAATGTCGACATCTTCGACATCAACATCAATTTTCTTTGAGACGTCAGCATGATTAAAGAATTTCTCCGAAATCTTTTTCATGGTTCCGTCTTTTTTCATCTCTTTTAATACACGATTTAATTCTTTTTGAAGCTCTGTATTGTCTTTTTTCATCACAAACCCTTGTTCATTCGGCATGTACTTTAAGTCTGGATGGATCGTAATATTTAGCTTAGGGAATGCAGCAAGCGCCAGTGTTTGCAAGTAGTAGTCATTTAAAATGACATCTGTACGGCCGTTTGCGACATCCTTTAAATATTGCTCGTTTGTGGCATTATCATAGATGACTTCTTTTGCACCATACTTACGGGCAACATCCATATAAATGGTCGTTGCAGCACCTGCTGCTTTCTTTCCTTTTAAATCCTTTAGCGTTTTAATACCTGACAGATCATCTTTTCTGACGATAGCGGTTCCATATGAGTATTTATAAGGTGTTGAAAAGGCGAACTTATCTTTCCTGTCATCTGTGATGTCGATATCGTTTGCAGCGGCATCCACCTGACCTGAATTAATGGCACTGAGCATACCGTCATAACCCATTTCTTTAAATTCTACTTTTACGTCAAGGCGCTTAAATGCTTCTTTGACGACTTCCACTTCATAGCCAGTCAATTGATCCTTGCCGTTAGATGTATCATGGTAAGACGTAGGATACAAGGTGCCTGAAGTAGCGACCACAATTTTCCCTTTCTTTTGAATCTGATCCCACTTTGATTCTCCAGACTGAGATGAACCTGATTGATTGCAAGCAGTCATGACAAGCATGAGAGCAGACACAACAAGCAGCACCCATATAGGTTTTCTATGATAAAAACGACTCATTTAAGAATCCTCCTCTATTTTTTATACAAAACAAAACATAGCACGCTTTTTCAGTTAGGACAACGTTTTCAGATGAAAAGCGAAAAAGTAAGAATATTATGTGCAATTTGACGGTGTGAATAATGTATAAAAAAGGAAAGGATGCGCAAATTAAAATCGAATAAAGGAGGGAACGACAGAGATGAAAAAAACAAGTGGTTTGATCATACTAACGATGGTGATATTATTTGGTTTTCAAGTGAATACGGCTCATGGAGAAACACCTCAAATGGAGAAGCGCCCCGTCACGCATCAAGTAAAATTAACGACAGAGCAACAAAAACAAATTGAAGTACTTGAACAGCAAATTTTGTCTAAACGAAAAGAAGTGATCGAAAAATACGTTCAGTATGGTGTGTTAACGAAGGAACAAGGCACGCACATCACAAAACGAATGGATGAACATTACAATCACTTAAAAAATAACGGGTTTGTTCCATTACTAAAAAAACCACAGCACCATCGACCATAAGTTTAAGAAAACCGGCAGCAAGGTGCCGGTTTTTATTGTTTATTTGTTAGAAGGTCAGCGTCTCACCATCTTGAGGGACAAAAATGGCCTGATCTGCATGATTCTCTTGAATGTAAGACTTTAATGCCGCTCTTGTTAATAAACAATGATTCACGGCTTCAAGGTGACAGGCGATGATTTGAGCTTGTGGTTGAGTATGGTGAATGTCTACAATCTCTTCTTTTGTCATCGTAATTGGGTCTCCCTCTAAAAATTGGGCAGCCCCACTATTGACCACAATAATATCTGGCTGGCATGTATTCACAACCTCTTTCGGCTCATCACACCAAATGGTATCTCCTGCAATATAAAGAGTAGGCTCATCAGGATGAGAGAAAACAAAACCGCTCACTTGTCCCATCCGTTTAGCGGTTTCTCCTGTCCCGTGCTGCCCGCCAGTTCGTTTGATATGAACACCGCAAACATCCATTTCATCTTCAATGCATGTGACATGCTGAAATCCAGCTTCTTTTACTTCCGTGCGATCTTTCTCTGATTGAGTATAGATCGGCAAAGTTTGCGCTAATCTCTTTTTTGCCTCGTCGTCAAAGTGATCTACATGTAAATGAGTGAGCAGAACAGCATCCGGCTGTAATATCTTGTCCAAATCAATGTTTGCAGGCAGCTCAACAATTGGATTGTTTACATGTTGATTGGCAGTATGCGGGAACGGTGGATAGGTTCCTTTTGCTGCTAAAAAGGGATCGATTAAAAATGTTGACGGACCATATTGAAGGTATAAAGTAGCATTACGAATGAGTGTTATTTTCATTAGAAGGCCTCCTTTTTTTCTCATTAAGTTTACAGTATATTAAAAGAGCCTCATGTGACAGAGGATCATGAAAGTCTTTCAGTGGATCGACTTGATTTTTGAAAGAGGTGAGCCAATGCTAGACAAAACAGATATGGATATATTAAAAGAACTCTCAAAGAATAGCCGATTGACGATGAAAGCACTTGGTGAAAAAGTCCATTTAACCGGTCAAGCTGCTAAAAATAGAGTTTTAAAGCTTGAAGAAGAGGGGATTATTGAAGCCTATACCATTTCAATTAACTGGCGGACACAGCAGAACATCCAAACATTTTTGCAGCTCTTTACCCGAAGTTATGATCATGAACCGCTTTTATCGTTTCTCCACCAAAAGGAAGAAATCAAAAACCTGTTTAAAATAAGTGGAGAGGGCTGTTATATGGCTGAAGGACATTTCTCCAGTCATGATGAGCTTGATCAATTTTTAACGGAGCTAACAAAGCATGCAAATTATAAATTGTCTATCGCTGTGAAACGTCTCACTCATCAAGAATAGATGAGGCGCAGGAGGAAATAACCGATGAAAAGATTAATTAAACATCAGGCTGAACCGATCACAAAGGAAAGAATCAAAGCGGATTTGGTTCAACTTGGTGTAAGGAAGGGCATGACCTTATGTGTCCACTCATCCTTGTCATCTATTGGTTGGGTGAATGGAGGAGCTATAGCCGTTATACAAGCTATGATGGATATTTTAACAGATGAAGGAACACTGATTATGCCGGCACAAACATTAGAGCTGTCTGATCCTGCTGATTGGATCAATCCGCCTGTTCCTTATTCTTGGTGGAAACCGATCAAAGACACGATGCCTGCATTTGATCCGGCTTACACAGCTCCAACAGCAATGGGAAAGGTAGCGGAGACCTTTTGGAAATACCCAGGCGTAGAAAGAAGCAATCATCCTCATTTCTCATTCACCGCCTGGGGGAAAAGGAAAGATGAAGTGTTGAACCACCATGCGCTTCCTTATGGTTTAGGAGAAAATTCACCTCTTGGACGTATGTACGATCTTGGTGCAAAAGTGCTGCTAATTGGCACGTCATTCGAAAGTGTGACAGCTTTTCACTTAGCTGAATATCGAATCTCACAGCAAGACCTCATGACACGAGGGGCCCCCATTTTAGAGAATGGTTGGAGGGTGTGGAAAGAGTATCAAGATATCATCACAAGAGAAGAACTATTTGAACAGATTGGTCGTGACTTTTTACAATCGGAATGTAGTTATAACCACAGTCAAATCGGGCTAGCCAATTCGTATTTATTGCCGATGAGAGAATCAGTCGATTTTGCAGAAAAATGGCTTGAGCAGTACGACCAGGCGTGATCTAAGCAGTCTGAAAATCAAAATAATAGAGATCTTGATCAGGGTGCTCAGATATATAGCAGGTGAGCTGATAGTCTCCTTTTGGAATGGAGAAAGACAGTACCTGTGCCATGACGCTTGTTAGATAAACATGATCACTTGAATGAGTAAATGGCACTGTGATGACTCTATCAACGGATGATGGAGGCTCATGGCTGTTTAATGTCACGATAATAGAAGCCTTTCCGTTATTGATGCCTTCAAAAGAAATACCTCGATCCCCAGTTGCGAATCCTTGAAGAATATCGTCATCTGTCCAATCAATCACAGGTGGCGTCGTGCTTCCAGTGTATACGGTGATTTGGTGATAGGAGATAGATAGGGGATACATTTGATTTAAATCATTCATATAGATTAACTCCTTTATTCATAAAATTTGTCCAGCTGGCGATCATGTTGAAAAGTGAATGTTTGAAAGTATGATAATTGAAGAGAATGTTAGGCAGCAAGACGATTGTCGCCGTCTTGCGCTACTGTTTGAGGGATCTAGATGTGAAATTGCGAAACCATTTCTTTTAGGTCTCCTGCTAAATGGGCAAGAGCCTCTGATGAAGCTGTTACTTCTTCCATTGCTGCAAATTGTTCTTCTGTTAAACCTGCTACTTGTTGTGAATGTTCACTCGTCAGTTTAACGCCTTCTGTGATAGAGGCAAAGGTCTGCTTCGCATCATTTGTATAAGCTGCGATTTTTTGGGATGCATCCGATAAATGTTGAATGCCATCTGCCATTTCCTTCATTGACTGCTGAATGTCAATAAATGAATCCTCTGTATGAGAAATAAGAACAGCCCCTTGAGCCGCTTCCTCTCGTACTCGTTTAATGGCACTCGTCGAATGATTCATCTCTTTTTGTATTTCGGAAATGAGATGTGAAATCATGTTGGATGAGGTTTGCGATTCTTCTGCGAGCTTCCTCACTTCGTCTGCCACAACGGCAAAACCTTTTCCGTGTTCACCTGCGCGTGCTGCCTCAATGGCCGCATTAAGAGCAAGTAGATTTGTTTGGTTAGCGATATCTGTAATCACTTTGGAAATTTGATCAATCTCGGCTGAACGTGTTTCCAACGCTTGAATTGCTGTACCATTCTCTTCAATTGATTTTGCAATAGATGTCATTTGTGAATTGACTTCACCGATATTTTGTACACCTTTTTGGGCCATTTCTTGTGCGGACTGGCTTCTTGTTGCCATTTGTCCCGCATTTTCAGTGATGTTTACCAGCTCGTTAGATACTTGTCTCATCGTGTGCTCACTAGCTGTCATTTGGGCTGATTGCTGTTCAGACGATTGAGCGACTTCTTGAATGGTATGGGTAATTTTTTCTGATGCTGCACTCGTTTCTTCTGCGCTAGCTGACAGCTCCTCAGAAGAGGTGGCTACTAATTCAGATGTTTTGATTACATTTAAAATGGTGTGATTTAATTTCTCACGCATCTTATTAAAGTGACCTGCCAGCTCAGAAAGTTCATCGCCCGTGTGATCTGTCACGTTGATGGTTAAATTTCCTTCGCCTGCACTCTTAATAGCAGATGCCATATGTTTGAGACGTGTCTGAATCCGCTTTGTGAAAATAGAAATAATTATAACAGAAACAATTAAACTTAACAGTAGAACCGTGACAAATTGAATAAAGAAAGACTGAAGCATTTGTGAAATCATGCTTTGATTTGCACCGGTATAGAAAATACCAATCGTTTCCCCTGTATCATTTTTGATGGGCATATAAGCCGTTTGGTAGTCTTTCCCGGCAACATTGGCTGTTCCGTAATAATTCTCGCCTTTATCCAAAACAGCGGCCTTTACTTCAGGTGAGACTTCGGTTCCTACAGCTCGTTTCCCGTTTAACATGACATTTGTGGCAACACGGGTATTTCCTTGGAAAATCGTGATTGTATCACCAGTATATTCGGCTAATTGATCAACCAATGTGTCATGGTTATTGATTTGAGTATTTCCTTTGTAAAGCTTGCCATCTTTTATCTGCCACGAGCCAGCAACCTTTTCAGTTAGGTAAGCGTATCCTAGCTTTAGATCGCCTTTTGCTTTTTCGGTGGCCATTTGCTTAATGTTCTCTGTCATTTCGCGGTTCACTACATAACCAACAACTGCTGAAAATACGATGAGGACACTTAAAAAGATCAGCATTATTTTGGCGCCAAGCCTCAGTTTTCCTTTTTTCTTCATGCTTTTTACTCCTTTAGGTATAAGGTAGGGGTATCCCTCCTTAAGGATTATCGGCATGAAAAAAATGTTTGATATACGTGAATGCACTTACACAGAAATTTTTGTTGTGAAAAAAGGAAAGATAGTGCTACTCGATAATAAATTGGATTCTTGTGCCATCAGGATCATCTGATAATTGATGACTTACCCAAGAGCCTGCCCCCCTATTATCCGAAGGACGTACATATTTGACAGAAGCCCCTGCTCCACCTTCTTTACACATCGCCATTGGCCATTCATCACGATCATAACCACGCTTTGTTGGAATGCCATGAAGTGATTTGTCTCTTTGCTCATCACTATTTTTTCGATCAATGGTGCAAATGGAAGAATGACCTTCGTCAATAGCTTCTTCTATGTGCTTCGCGGTTTCTGGATATCGATCTGATGGAAAGTGAATGGTTTTGTCATAAGAAGAGTTTGTCGTCTCTTGTTTATGTTGCCCTAGTTGGACATAGCCTGTCGCTATACCAATG
This sequence comes from Bacillus sp. 22190, assembly GCF_052045575.1. Lineage (NCBI taxonomy): Bacteria > Bacillati > Bacillota > Bacilli > Caryophanales > Bacillaceae > Bacillus > Bacillus sp. 22190. Next base: position 122,090 of record NZ_JBQEPF010000009.1, read on the forward strand.
ACAATCAATAAAAGCAAGAGAATGGTTTTAAGAAGTTTCATAGATGCTAGCTCTCTTTCTCTTTAGCGTATTTTGTAAACAGAAGTATAGCAGAATTACTTACCAATTTCTCCTCGTTTTGAAAAAACGTCTTTTAAAGTTCGAAAAACGTTTTTTACCTGTTTATGCTCTTTTCCTATTTGAACAAAAATCACAAAAATTTTAATTTTGCTGCTCATATTACAATTCTGCTTATGTAAAATGGCTTTATCACAGGTTTTTAGGCTAATTTCAAGATTTTAACACACAGAAATTTCAAAAAAATAAAATTGACTAGACCGATATGCTTTAATAATATGGAGTCAAATATCAAAAAATGTCGTAATTTATCAAAATATGATTCCATTTACATTGCAGGAGGGAAGTACAAATGGCGGATGTCTCTTATCGGCTCGGAATAGACATAGGTGGAACATTTACTGATTTATCGCTGATGAATGAAGCAACAGGGGAGCTAACTGAACTCAAGACACCTACAGTGACAGATGACCCAGCTCAAGGAATAATCAATGGGCTAAAACTTCTAAAAGAAAGAGGTGTCGATTTATCCAAAATCCAATATCTCGTACACGGCATGACAATCGGTCTTAATACATTATTGCAGAGAAAGGGAGCAGATTTAGCCCTTTTTGTAACGGAAGGTTTTCAAGACATTTTGTCATTACAGCGTTTACGTCTACCCATTCCTTATGACTTCAATTCTCAATTGCCAGAACCATTGATACCACGAAAACATGTATATCCAATCTCTGAAAGGCTCATACACGATGGTTCGATCAAAAAACCTCTCCAACTGCAGCAATTAGATGATGCTGTCCAGCAGGTCATCTCTAAAAAGCTAGCAGGCATTGTCATTTCTTTTTTACATAGCTATCAAAATCCAGTTCATGAATTACAGGCAAAAGCCTATATTCATCATCATTACCCACAGTTAGATGTCCTGACATCTTCAGAATTATGGCCACAAATGAGAGAATATGAGCGGACAGTGATGTCTGTTGTCAATTTGTACATTCAACCAAAGGTGAAACAATATTTACAAACGTTGAAAAACCGTTTGAAAGAAGAAGGTGTACCAATTTCTCCATACATTACCCAATCAAATGGTGGTTTAATGGATGCAGAAAGTGCAGCCACTTCACCCGTTAAAACACTTTTTTCTGGCCCGGCAGCTGGTGTAATTGGTGCGGCAAGAATTGCAACATCTGCAAATGAACCCAATTTAATTACGTTTGATGTTGGTGGCACAAGTGCAGATATCTCGATCATTCAAAATGGGCAGCCTACAATGGCTCAATCGAATCAGCTTTCAGGATTTCCGATCATTCTTCCATCTGTTGCAATGTATTCGATAGGGGCTGGCGGAGGTTCTGTCGCATGGCTTGATCAAGGCGGGCTTCTTAAAGCAGGACCGGAATCAGTTGGCTCGCAGCCTGGACCGGCTTCGTATGGAAAGGGAAAAAAAGCTGCTTTAACCGATGCATTTCTCATATGCGGTTACCTCAATCAAGATCGGTTTGCCGGAGGACATTTACAATTGAAGCGGTCTGCAGCGGAAATAGCCTTTCAGCCAATTGCTGATCAACTTCATAAAACGGTCGAACAGGCGGCTGACCAGTTGATTCAAGTGGCTGTTGCCAATATGTACACAGAACTAAGCAATGTCATGGAGCAGCAAGGGTTTGATCCTAGAGATTTTAGTTTGCTAGCATTTGGCGGGGCAGGGCCTGTTGTCGCGAATTTCCTTGCGAGAGAAATTCATGCGAAAAATGTGGTCGTCCCTCCAAGTCCAGGGACATTATGTGCGCTAGGTGCACTTACAGCCGATTTTATCCATGATGCTGTGTTGTCTAAGAAAATCTGCTTACAAGACTATACGCTTGACGAATTAAAACAAGATTATGAAATGCTTTCTCGCAAAGCAACGGGTTGGTTCAGCCAGCAAAACATTCAACATATCAAACAAACGTCCATTTTGTTATTAGCAGATGCCCGCTATCAAGGACAGGCATTTGAGATTGAATTGCCATTATCGGTGGATTGGCTAAAGCAGGAACAAGACGTCTATCATCTGATTGAAGCTTTCCACAGCCTACATGAGCGTCAATATGGCCATAGAGATGATCAGGCGAACATTGAATTTACTCATTTGCGAGTTCGGGTTATAGGTGAAACGCCTCCACTGCCTTTCTCTTCTGTTGATGAAAGCAGCGGACAGCCTTTAATACCACAATCATACAGACGAATCTTTATAGAAGAAAAAGAGTACGAAGCATCTGTTTACAATCGGAGTACTTTGTCATTAGGCGCTGTTGTGAAAGGACCTGCCATCATTGAGCAAGATGATACGACAACATTGATTTTGCCAAACTGGGCAGGCAGCATAGACCATTCAGGAAACTTGGTGATTTCAAGGGAGGCGGCTTTACATGGGAACTGATCCAGCAAAGCTTGAGATGATGAGGAGTTATTTTAATGCAATTGCATCAGGCATGGGACATGTCATTGAGCGGACATCCTTTACAACATTCGTAAAAGAATCGGCGGATTTTGCTACAGCATTAGCCACGCCTTCTGGAGATTTCTTTGTTTACCCAAAAACAGTCGGTGTCACGATCTTTTTAGGGCTGAGTCTCAAAAAAGCGATTGAAGAAAGCGGACCGATGCAGCCGGGTGACATTATCATCACAAATGATCCTTATACGACAAACGGTTTAGCGACTCATTTGCCAGATGTCCATATCATCAAACCCATTTTTATAGAAGATGAAATTGTCAGCTATGCCTGGTCTTTTGTTCATGTAAGTGATGTGGGAGGTCTTGTCCCTTCAAGCATTTCTCCAACTGCAACAGATGTTCATCAGGAAGGATTAAGAATTCCACCAGTGAAAATCTATGAAGGTGGAAAAGAGAATCAGGTTGTTCGTACCTTTTTAAGAGCTAATAGCCGGGCGAGTCATTTAAATGATGGCGATATTAATGCGATGATTGCCGCTGTTAATACAGCAGAAATCAGACTAAAAGAAATGATCGAGAAATTCGGAAAAAACGAAGTGAAGCAAGGAATGATTGATCTGCTGAAGCAAGCAGAGGATCGCGCAGGAAAAGTCATTGAAGCCATCCCTGATGGAACGAGTGAATTCGCTGATTACTTGGATGATGATATGATTTCGGACGTGCCGATCCGATTAAAGATCAAGCTGACGGTCAAAGGGAAACAGCTGACACTGGACTTCTCTGAGTGTGACCCGCAAGTTAAGACAGCTTTTAATCTTGTCACCAATGGTCAAAAGCACTCCTTTTTATATCAAGGGTTGATCAATTACATTATTAGTAAAGATCCTTTTATTCCGATTAATGGTGGGATTACGTATCCGATAGACGTGATTTCACCTAAAGGAACGCTTGTCCATCCAGAATATCCGGCTTCTGTCGGTATTCGGCATTCCATTACAATGAGACTGTATAATGTCGTGCTAGGTGCTATTGGTAAGCTGTTGCCTGAAGCAGTGCCGGCGGCAGGTGCAGGTCAATCCGCTATCGTCGTTCTCTCTGTTCCTGATGATCAAACAGGAGGCAGAAAAATGTCTGTGGTCGAACCGTTAGGCGGAGGCGGCGGTGCTCAAAAAGGGACTGATGGAGTAGATGGAATTGATCATTCGTCAGGATTTTTAAAAAATACACCCATTGAGAGCTTGGAACAGCATATTGATATTCATGTACACCGATATGAACTGTTGCCAAACACAGGTGGAGCAGGGGAACATAGAGGGGGACATGCGATTGGTTTAGAATTTGAAATGATCAAGCCAGAATCGATGGTGACGGCACGAGGAATGGAACGAATGAAGTTTCAACCTTGGGGGTTAATGGGCGGACGTGCAGGAGCAATTGGTGAGGTGAAATTGACCAAACCAAATGGGGAGACACAAAACCAGCCGAAAATTGATGTCATGCGTCTTGAAAAAGGCGATATTGTTCAATTGGTTTCACCAAGTGGAGGAGGATGGGGGAATCCATTTGCTAGAACGAAAGAAAAAGTCCTTCATGAAGTGGAAGCAGGGCTATTAAGTGAAGAAAGAGCACTTCAGCAATATGGCGTCAAAGTCTATCGAGATCATAATGAATGGAAAATTGATGACGAACAGACGAGCAGGCTTCGTGAAAAGATGAATGATGCTGATGCTGTCGCTTGGGATTTTGGAAAACAAAGAGCAGCTTATGAGAAAGTGTGGACAGACGAAGCCAGCAGTGAGCTTGCTGTGCAGCTTCGTTCATACCCAGCAAATGAGCGTACGCACTATAAACATGCGGTTCATTCTCATTTTAGTCATAGACAAGAACCGTTAACAAAGATGGATATTATTCAAGCACTTCATCAGTTGAATCAACAAAAAGGGGGAAACGAATTATGAAAAGAAGATTAATGACCATATTTGCAGGTGTCCTATCCATCATGATACTGCTGTCTGCATGCGGTGGAAATGGGCAGGACCAAAGTAAACAGCAGCAGACTGTGATCGTTGGTGTCTACGGAGGGGATTGGGAAAAGAATATTAAGCCAATCCTCGAAAAGTTTGAAAAGGATACAGGCATTAAAGTACAAACGGTCTCTGGGGCAGATTCTGAATGGTTTACAAAATTAAAAGCATCTAATGGTAAAAATCCACCGTATGATTTGCTTATTTTACAGCCTGATACGATTCAAAGAGGTATTGCGGCAAACGTTCTTGCGCCTATTGATGAAGATCAAGCACCGAATGTGAAAAAGCTTTATCGTTCTGTTCAAAAGAAACTCACTGTTGATGGAAAACAATATGCAGCAGGCTTTAGTATGGGACAGCTTGGAATTGCTTATAGAAAAGATCTTGTCAAACAGGAGCCAAACAGCTGGACAGATTTATGGAGCGATCAGCTGAAAGGGAAAGTGGCGATTTCTTCCCCAACTTATTCAGCGGGCTTACAATTTTTCTCTGCACTTGTCCATGCTCAAGGAGGGACAGAATCAAATCCTAAGGATATTGATAAAGCATTTAAAAGCCTAGCACAATTAAAAGGGCGTGTAGCTGCTTTTCCTGATAACCCAGGGTCTATTCAAACGCTGTTAGAACGTGGTGACGTGACGGCAGTTCCATATTGGGATGGCCGAGCATTTGCACTTGAAGAAGAAGGGATGGATATTGGATTCTCATATCCGAAAGAAGGCGCTGTGGCAGCAGTTGCGAGCTGGGCGTTAACAAAGGGAAGTCAGCATGAGGAAGCGGCTTATAAGCTATTAAACTACCTTAGCGGGAAAGAAGCTCAAGAAGCCTTCTCAGAAAAATCTTACTATGGCATGTCGAATTCTGATGTGAAATACGGAGACAAAATTAAGGGGAAAGTGAAGGTTGGCGAAAATTATTATAGCAAGCTGACTTGGGTAGATTACGAAACAGCGACCTCGGAGCTCGGTCAATGGACAAATCGATGGAATGAAGTATTAGGCGGAGGAAAATAGGTGATCGCATGAGTGGAATCAATTTAGAACATATCAGCCAGCATTTTGGCGAGCAGATTGCTCTTGATGATGTCAGTCTTACGGTAAAAGAGGGAGAGTTTTTCTCCCTTCTTGGCCCTAGTGGCTGCGGAAAATCAACTTTACTCAATATCATTGGTGGTTTTTTAGAACCGACAAAAGGAGTCGTCTATATTGGTGATCAGGATGTGACGACTTTACCTCCTTATCAAAGAAAAACGGGGATGGTCTTTCAAAGCTATGCACTTTTCCCACATCTCACCGTATTTGATAATGTTGCATATGGGTTGAAGGTTCAAAAGAAAAAGAAGGCGGAAATCAAGCAAAAGGTGATGGAGAGTTTGTCTCTTGTTCAATTAGAGTCATTTGCCAAACGTATGCCGCACCAATTAAGTGGAGGTCAGCAGCAACGGGTCGCCATTGCACGGGCACTTGCCATCCAGCCTGCCGTTCTTCTTCTGGATGAACCACTCAGTAACTTAGATGCAAAACTAAGAAAAAATATGCAGACGGAGCTGCGAAATATTCAACGGAATGTCGGGATTACGACTATTCTTGTGACGCATGATCAGGAGGAAGCCTTAAGTCTTTCCGACCGAATTGGGATATTAGGTGAGGGGAAAATTCAGCAGATTGGGACACCTTTAGAAGTATATCGTCAGCCAAATAATCGTTTTGTTGCTGAATTTATCGGACAGGTCAATCTATTTGAAGCGGAATATGATGAAGTTACTTCCACATACACTGTTCCACATTTCATTCAATCAAACGGGAAGCAAGTTCAGCTAAAAGTTGCCGCATTTAAAGAGAAGAGCGAGAAGCATTTACTCATGCTGCGTCCTGAGAGAATCAAGTTATCTTCTGTCGGGGAGGAAGTTCAGCCAAATCATGTCACAGGCGTGTTGGCAGATGTCAGTTATATTGGGCACTCTTTACGTTTGGTCGTTGGGCTTAATCAAGGTGAAATCATTGTCCATGCATCAGACGCAGCATTTCCCGAGCTGCCTCAAGTTGGAGAAACTGTGCATATTCATTGGCAGCCTGAAGATATTGTGTTCTTAGATTCGAAGGTGCATGCGTGATGCGAATCAAAAAAAAGAATCAGCGCTTTCATTGGTTTATGCTGCTGCCAGCTTGTTTGTTTCTAGTTGTATTCCTTCTTGCTCCGCTTGTGATGATGTTTGTCCTCAGTTTTCGTGATGTGGATTCGATGATGAATACGTTACAATCCTATAGTTTGTCTCAATATTTACATGTATTTACGACAGATGCATATGTGAAAGCAATTGGAAGTACTGTGTGGGTGGCCTTACAGACAACGGTGATTTGTTTATTGATGGCATATCCAGCAGCTTATGTGCTAGTGAAAGCACCTCACCCAAGATTGCGGGCTTTTTTCTATATCTTACTTGTATCGCCGCTTTTGACGAGTGTCGTCATTCGGACATTTGCATGGATCGTTCTTCTTTCGCAAAATGGCTTGATCAATGGCATGCTGATCGATTTACATCTGATTGAGAAACCGTTATCGATGCTGTGGAATATGAATGCGGTCATTATTGCTTATGTTCAAGTGATGCTGCCTTTTGCAGTGCTGCCTATTGCAACGAGCTTAACTGATATGGACCGTCACTTAAGACCGGCTTCTATGAGTCTTGGTGCTGGTCGTATTCGGACATTTTTTCATGTGACCTTGCCGCTTACGATTCCAGGCATGATCACCGGAGCAATTATTGTCTTCTCACTTGCAGCAGGAAGCTATATTACTCCTCTGCTAGTCGGTGGACGGATGCAACCGCTCTTGCCACTGTCCATTTATCAGCAGGTCATGCAGGTGTATAATTTGCCTCTTGCCGCTGCGATGTCCTTTACTTTATTGATTTGTGTGCTAGCGGTCGTCAGTCTATTAAGCTATCTATTGAAGCGTTGGGAGGCGAGGATGCATGCGTAAAAAATCAATAGGTGACCGTTTGCTTTCGGTTCTGATATGGACCGCAGGCTCACTCGTTTATCTCTTTTTAACCGTACCTGTTCTTGTCATTGTTCTTTCTGCTTTTAGCCCGAATGCCTTTCCTGAATTCCCGCCGACTTCGTTTTCCGTTCGCTGGTTTCATGAGGTCGTGTCGAATCCAGAATGGATGGAATCTTTGCGTATCAGCGTGATTCTGTTATTGATTGTGACGCCGCTTACTGTTCTTTTAGGAACGATGGCTTCTTATGCTTTAGCAAGGCTTTCCTTTAAGGGAAAGGAAGCTGTTCAAGCCTTTATTTTGTCACCTCTTATGATTCCTCAGGTGGTGTTAGGGATTGCGATGCTGTATTTGTTTACGGCTATGGGGTTTACAGGGTCTTTGTGGGCATTAGTCATTGGGCATGTCATCATTGGTTTTCCTTATGTGGTACGAACCGTGGGTGTCAGTGTTTCAAATCTTGATCCACGTCTTGAGCTAGCTTCCATGAATCTTGGTGCAGGGCCCATACGTACTTTCTTTCGTGTGACACTGCCCTTGATCAAGCCTGGCATTATCGCAGGTGGAGTGTTTTCTGCTGTGACATCATTTGGTGAAATCTCGATTAGTTTGTTCGTTTCTTCACCTCAAACCATTACGATTCCCGTGAGGACGTTTAATTACATTGAGCAAACTTTTGATCCGAGTGTCAATGCGATATCTGTCATATTTATTATCATTTCTATCATTGCGTTGCTCATTATTGAGAAAACGATTGGTCTGTCTAAGGTGATGTAAATATAATGAAGAAACAAGGAGCTGTCATTTGAAATGACAGCTCTTTTTGTATTGTTTTTTATGGTAAAAATATTCAAAGTTTTATGGAATATAGTTCTTAAGGTTTAAGAAAATGCGAGGCGTGATAGGAGACCTCTCTCCTACATTTTCGGTCATATTTGAAAAATTTAAGGAAAAACATGAAATTTTTGCGGTAATTGGTCATTTATTTTCGGTGGAACGCAACTATTATTAGTTATTTTCGGTAAATATCGTAAATTATGATGTGATCCCTTCGGCATAACGCATGAATCTTTACACCCATTTTTCGGTGAAAAAAACAATAATTTCATATAAAGTGGACGTAAATAGAAAATATCTAAAAGAAAAGAAGAAAAAGGCAAATCTATGGAAACATAGAGACGCAAAGCCATGTCCTAAGGTAAAAGTTGCTTTTTTACTATGGTCGGCAGGTTACCGAATCAAAATGGGAGTCCCTCCGTTTTATTCGGGGTGGGCTCCTTTTCTGTTATTCCGTCTATTTTAATGAAATAGACTTGGTTCTTTTGATATAGAGGGTGCAGGGTATCACAGTTGGTGGAGAAAACATAGAAGAGCGGAGGATGAGAATGAGTACAGTTTATTACCCCTTAACACATGCGCAAAAGCGAGTATTCTACACGGAAAGATTTTATCCAGGCACAAGTATTTCTAATTTGGGTGGGTTTGCCAAGTTAAGATCGGTATCAGGTCTAAATCCTTCTTTGATCGTGGATGTGCTTCAAGCGTACATTCGTGAAACTGATTCTCTTCGTTTAAGGCTGGTGTATCGACATGAGCAGGAGGAGCCCGTTCAATATATCAAGCCATATGAAAAACAGCCGATTCGTTTGGTGAAAGGATGGAGTGAAAAGGAAGTCAGGGCGTGGGCGAACGAGGAGATTCGTGAGCCGATGGAACTGATTGACCGTTCCTTAATCGAATTTACGGTCTTTCAAATCAGTGATCAAGAGTGCTGGCTGTTCTGTAAAGCACATCATATTGTGGCTGATGGTATTTCAATTATCTTGATGGGAAACCGAATCATTGATCTATACCATGACATGCTGCAGGGGACAGACATCTCCCCAATTGAAGACATTTCCTTCGTTGATCACATCATGAGTGAGCAAACGTATGAATCTTCTAAACGTTTTCAGAAAGACCAAGCTTTTTGGAACGAGCAATTTGCCAATATTCCAGATTTCGCTTCTTTAACACCGCATAAAGGTTACGAGATGAGTTTACATGCGGAGAGATTTTCAGGGGATATTCCAGATGCTTTAAAGGAGAAGCTTCGCGTTTTTTGTGAAGAAGAGAAAGTCAGTATGCTTTCTATGTTTATGTCCGCTGTCTATATTTACTTGCACCGATTTAGCGGCATGGAGGATGTGGTCCTTGGAACCTTTATGGGCAATCGGACAAATGCAAAGGAAAAAAAGATGATTGGGATGTTTGTGTCGACCATTCCGATGCGCGCATCTGTGCAAGGATCCCTCACGTTTCTTGATTTCGTGAAGCAAGTCATGGCGGATCAGATGAAGATCTTGCGTCATCAAAAATATCCTTACAATGTGCTCATGAATGATTTAAGGGAAAGAGATGGATTTACAGGACGCCTGTTTGATATTTCTTTAGAGTATCAGGTCATGCAGTGGCAGAAAAAAGAGAATCTTTCGTTCATTACGGAGCCGATTTTTAGTGGAAGCGGGATGAATGATATATCGATTCATGTGAAAGACCGCTGGGATACAGATACATTGACCATTGATTTGGATTACCGTACAGATCTATTTAGTGAAGACGATATGAGTAAGCTGTTTGATCGATTGATGATTTTGCTGGAGGCGGCAGTCTCTCAGCCAGATCAGCTGATTGGGGCTCTCTCTTTACTGCCAGCAGATGAACAAAAGCAGCTGCTTCAATTATCTAAGGGAGAAGCATTTGATTTACCAGGAGCGAAACCAGTTCACCACTTATTTGATGAGGTAGCTAAAAAGTATTCAGAACGGGCAGCTGTGGTAGCGGAAAATGGAACGTTCACTTATGGAGAGCTGTATCAAAAAGCGGACAAACTGGCACGGTTTTTACAGATGAAAGGTGTCTCGCGTGATGTACCAGTTGCCGTTTTAATGGAACGGACGGCAGATGCGATGGCTGCCATTTTTGGGATATTAAAAGCTGGCGGTGCATATGTACCGATCGATCCGGCATTACCTGAGGAACGAATTCAATTTATTGTAGAAGATTCTGGTGCTTCTATCGTTTTAACAGAAGAATCGTTTGTTCAGCGATATTCATCCATTGCCGAAAAAATGGTTGTCCAGCAGCATATGGAATTAGAAGATCGTCCGCTACCTGAGCTGATCGATCAGACGACATCACAGGATTTGGCTTATCTCATTTATACATCGGGTACGACTGGAAAGCCGAAGGGAGTGATGATCGAGCATCTTCAGCTGCATCATTTGGTTCATGCCCTGCATCACGAAGTGTATGAGGGTGCAAATCAGCTTCAAGTGGCGCTTCTTGCACCATTCCATTTCGATGCATCTGTTAAACAAATCTTTGCTGCTCTTTTATTTGGACATACGCTTCATATTGTGCCAAGAGAAACGACACGAAACGGTGTACAGCTAGCGGCTTATTACAAAGAACGTCAAATCAAAGCAACAGATGGAACGCCAGCACATGTGCAGCTTTTACTTGCAGCGGATTTGGATGGGCTTGCACTGACTCACATGCTGATTGGGGGAGAAGCACTCCCTGCGAAAGCAGCGCAGGCGCTGATTGAAGCTGTGCGTGTCAGCCAGCCCGATTTTGCCTTGTGGAATGTGTATGGTCCGACAGAAACGTGTGTGGATGCGGCGGTTCACCGTCTAGATCTCAGTGAGCTGCAGAAGTCACCAGAACAGCGCTATGTGTCAATTGGAAAGCCACTGGGCCATCACCGGATTTATATTTTAAATGAACATGAACAACTACAGGTGCAGGGAGCTGTGGGAGAACTATGCATTGCGGGAATAGGAGTTGGACGGGGCTATGTGAATCAGCCTGAATTAACGGAGAAGGCATTCAGACCAGATCCATTTTTCCCTGAAGACCGGATGTATCGCACAGGTGATGTAGTGAGATGGCTTCCAGATGGCACAATTGATTACCTTGGAAGAATAGATGACCAAGTAAAAATAAGAGGTTACCGCATCGAAACAGGTGAAATTGAGGCGGTCATGGAGCGGGTAGACGGAGTCGATCAGGCTGTCGTCCTTGTCGTGGATGAACCGGACGGTGGAAAGGCTTTAAGTGCTTACTATCAAGCACGACAAGAATTTCTTTCCGTGGACACCCTGCAAGCCGCTATCAAACATCAGCTGCCAGCTTATATGATGCCGCTTTATTTCAAGCAGCTTGAGGCATTTCCACTGACAGTTAGCGGAAAAGTCGACCGGCGTGCGCTTGCTGCATTAAAAGGAGATAAGGCTGTCAGTGCTGTTTATGTAGCGCCTAGAAACGATGTAGAAACGAAGCTTGTTCGTTTGTGGGAAGACGTTCTTCATCAAGAGAACATAGGTGTGTACGACTCATTCTTTGACATAGGCGGGCATTCACTCAAAGCGATGAAAGTTCTTACACTCGTTCAGCGGGCTTTTCAAGTGGAGGTCCCTTTATCTGTTTTATTTGAACAGCAAACGATTGCAGCACTTGCTGTTTATATTGAACAAGCGGAAAAGTCTTCACAAGTGTTCATACCGAAAGCACCGACTGCCGCCGATTATCCACTGTCACCAGCGCAGCAGCGTGTTTATATGGTGACTCAGCTGGAGCAGAGCATCGCCTATCATATGCCTGCTGTTGTGAAATTAAGAGGAACGCTGCAACGAGAGAAGTTGGAGGGAGCTTTTGAAAAACTGATCGCACGTCATGATGTGCTGCGCACTTCTTTTCATACAGTCAAAGGAGTCCCTCGTCAGCGGGTAGCTTCATCCGTCCCATTTCAAATAGAACAGGTGACAGGCAGCACGATGGAAGAGAACATGCGTCAATTCGTCCGACCTTTTTATCTTGAGCAGGCTCCGCTTTTGCGTGTTGGGCTACAGTCTTTACATGACCAGGAGCATCTTCTCTATTTCGATATGCATCATCTGATTTCAGATGGTCTTTCAATTGATTTAATGCTGCGTGAGCTGTCTGACGCATATGAGGGATTAGTGAAAGCGCCATTGAAGCTTCAATATCAAGATTATGCTGTTTGGCAAGAACAACAGGCAGAGCAAGGCGGGCAAATAGATGAAGCATTCTGGCTGAAAGAATTTTCAGGAGATATCCCTGCTTTGCAGCTGCTAACTGATTATCAGCGTCCGGCTGTCCAGTCTTTCACTGGAGACCGCGTTCTCAGAAACATAGATGAGACGTTAACAGGCCGTTTGCAGGAGCTTGCAGCGAATCATCATACGACGCTGTATACCGTGTTGCTTTCTGCTTACTATACATTGCTTGCGAAATACACAGGTCAAAAGGAGTTTGTTGTGGGGACACCGACAGCAGGCCGGGTGCATGCAGATTTGAATGACATGATCGGCATGTTTGTCCAAACACTTGCTTTACGTTCAGAGTTAGATCCGAACGGTTCAATGACGCAGTTGATTGAGCAAGTAAAGGAAAAGACGATGAGGGCGTTTGAGCATCAGCAATATCCATTCGAGCGGCTGCTTGAAAAGCTAAATGTGCAAAGAGATTTTAGCCGCCATCCATTATTTGATACGGTCTTTACTCTAACGCCAGATCATTCAACAGCCCAGCATATTGGAGAGATGAAAGTCGAAGTTGAGGAAACCAATTTCCATATTGCAAAGTTTGATCTCACACTTCAAGCGATGGAGTCAAGTCATGGTCTTTCCTTCGTCCTCGATTATAGTACGGCGTTATTTAAACGAAGTACAGCCGAGCAGCTGCTCAAGCATTATGTTTATCTTCTGGAGCAGATGGTCGAAGTGCCGGAGCAAGCGATTCAATCATACCGCTTACTGTCTGAACAAGAGGCAGAGGCTCAATTGAAGATGTGGAACCCGTTACCTACGCCTTATCCTGTGGAAGAAACCATTGTGACGCAATTTGAATCGCAAGTAGAGCAGCACGGTCATCAGCCTGCTTTGCAATATAAAGACGTGGTTCTTTCTTATCAAGAGCTGAATCGCAGAGTGAACCAGCTGGCTCATTATTTACGTGAACATGGTTTTGAAAAAGGGATGACAGCGGCTTTATTCTTTGAACGTTCCAATGAGATGGTGTTGTCGGTTTTAGCTGTGCTAAAGGCTGGCGGTGTATATGTGCCAATCGATCCTGACTTCCCTGATGAGCGCATCAAGCACTTTTTGACAGATAGTGGTGCACAGTTTGTCCTGACCCATCAGGTGCTGCGTCATCGCTCTGTGCTTACTGCGTTTGAAGGGAAAATTATAGAAACAGAAGATCAAGCCGTTGATCAGCAGTCAGAGAGCAATCCAGTTGTATGTGTTTCGCCTTTGGACTTGGCGAATTTGACCTACACATCTGGTACGACAGGCAAACCTAAAGGGAACATGGTGACGCACCGGAACATTTTGAGAACAGTGAAGCAGTCGAATTATCTCACCATTCATCATGAAGACACGGTGATGAGCCTTTCAAACTATGTATTTGATGCATTTATGTTTGATGTGTTTGGCGCTTTATTGAACGGAGCGAAACTCATTGTTTTGCCAAAGGATCACATTTTAAATATGAATGAGCTTTCTGGCGCGATTGAGAAGGAAAAAGTCAGTATTTTAATGATCACGACCGCTCTATTTCACTTACTGATTGATATGAAAAAAGGCAGCCTGAAAAACGTCAGAAAAGTGCTGTTTGGCGGGGAACGTGCTTCTGTGCCGCATGTTGTGGCAGCGCTTGAAACGGTTGGAGAAGACAAACTCATTCATATGTATGGACCTTCTGAAAGCACGATTTTCACAACGTATTATCCGGTGAATCACATTGAAGAACAAGCACTGTCAATTCCGATCGGAAAGCCGGTGAGTCAAACGGCTGTTTATATTGTCGATGAGTTTGGACATGTGCAGCCGCCGGGAGTAGCTGGAGAGCTTTGTGTCGCAGGTGACGGACTGGTCAAGGGGTATTATCGCCAGCCAGAATTAACGAGCGAAAAGTTTGTTGAAAATCCTTTCCGATCTGGTGAAGTCATGTACAAAACGGGCGATCTCGCACGATGGCTGTCAAATGGAGATATTGAATTTATTGGGCGAATAGATCATCAAGTCAAGATTCGAGGTCAGCGTATAGAGCTTGGCGAAATTGAACACCAGCTATTGCAGCATCCGCAAGTGAAGGAAGCCGTTGTCATTGCGATATCAAATGATACATTGTGTGCATATTTCACAGCAGAAGGTGCTGTTCCACTGTCGGATTTACGTGAGCAAGCAGGACGAGAACTCCCTGTTTATATGATGCCAGCTTTCTTCATGCAATTAGACGAATTGCCACTAACGGGGAATGGCAAGGTAGACAGACGGGCATTACCGGTACCTGATGTAAGTGAGCAGGCGGCAAATGAATACGTCCCTCCTCAATCAGATACAGAGCGTATATTGGCACACATTTGGGAGGAAGTTCTTGAAGTTCCGAAAATCGGCAGACGTGATCATTTCTTTGAATGCGGTGGTCATTCACTGCGCGGCATGAAAATGCTGAACAGGCTCTATGAAGAGATGCATGTGGAATGTACGTTGAAAACATTATTTGAATCACCCACTTTAGAGGCGTTTGCCCTTGCGGTGGATCAAACAGATCGAACTGAAATCAGGCGAGTGGAAAAAGCGGAAGAAGCGGCTTTTTATCCTGTGACATCTGCTCAGAAAAGATTGTTTGTTCTGCAAAAAATGACAGATGCCGAGCAGAGCTATCATATGCCAGCTGCTTTAAAGCTTGAAGGTGTATTTGATGAAAAACGATTTAAAAAAGCCATTGACCAGCTTGTTCATCGTCATGAAGCATTCCGTACGAGCTTTGACTTCGTTCAGGGTGAACCTGTTCAGCGAATTGAAACGAATGTTTCTGTGAACATTGAAAACATCGAAGGGGAAGGCCGAGACATTCAGCAATTAATGAATGATTTTATCCGTCCATTTGATATAGAAAAAGCGCCGCTGCTTAGAGTGGGGCTTGTGTCTGAATCGGAGAGTGTTCATTATTTGTTGATTGATATGCACCACATCATTTCAGATGGTGCGTCTGTCGGTATTTTAATTGATGAGCTATCGATCTTGTATCGAGGAGACGAACTTGATGAATTGCCTATTCAATATAAGGACTATGCGGTTTGGTCAAACAGTGAAGAATCTCTTGTGAAAAAAGCGGAAGAAGCGGCGTTTTGGTTGGCACAATTACAAGGAGAACTGCCTGTTTTGGCGCTGCCTGAGGATCTTCCGAGACCAAAGGTTCAGACGTTTGAAGGGGACCGCGTCGAATTCTCTATAGACGGTGCGCTTAAAGCGCAATTGGATGAGTTGGTTAGATCACTCAACAGTACAACGTATACAGTGCTGCTTGCTTGCTACAGTACGCTTTTAAGCAAGCTTTCGAGACAAGAAGACATCATGATCGGTTCTCCAGTGGTGGGCAGAACCCATCCTGATATTCAATCAGTCATCGGCATGTTTGTGAATACGCTGGCACTCAGAACAAAACCAGAAGGACACCAGACATTTTCTCAATTTGCGTCAACAGTTCATGAGCTTGTGTTAGCGGCAAATGAACATCAACTTTACCCATTTGAAGAATTGGTGGACCAAGTACAAACGGTTCGCGACACAAGCCGCCATCCAATCTTTGATGTGGTGTTCTCGATGGAAAATGCAGATATTCGTGACCTGTCGATGGATGGACTTGATATCATTCCACAGCCGTTCAATGAGAACATAGCCAAATTTGACTTAACCTTAACTGGAAACGAATCTGACGATCAAATCGAGCTTGTGTTTGATTATAATTCTTCTATCTTTGAACGGTCGTCGATTGAGAAGTGGAAGGAGTATTTCCTTTACTTGATCGAACAAATGGTGTCAGCACCAGATCAATTATTAGATCAGATGCAATTATTATCACCAGCGCAGCAGCAAAAACTGCTTGATGATTGGTCCGGACCTGTCCTAAATGTCCCGACAGATCAAACGGTTCATGCATTGATTGAGGCGAAGTCACAGGAAGTATCTCATCAAAAAGCCGCTGCCTTCTGCGGCACAAGCTGGACGTATGAAGAACTGAACAACCGGGCGAATACAGTCGCCGCAACACTTATTTCCAGCGGCACAAAACCGGGAGACCGCATCGGCATTCTCACGCGTCCATCGCTCGAGATGACAGCCGCTGTTCTCGGGGTTCTCAAGGCAGGTGCGGCATTTATGCCGATTGATGCCGATTATCCAGCGCAGCGCATTGCCTACATGTTGGAAGATTGCGGGGCAGAGGTCCTTCTGATTCAGAAAGGGCTCACTGCACCACGTTCTTTCACAGGTCATACCCTCTTCATAGAAGAGGCAGTAGAAGGAGAAGCACACGAGATTCAGGTTCCTGTCAAACCAACGGATCTCGCCTATATGATTTACACATCTGGAACGACTGGACAGCCGAAGGGTGTCATGGTCGAGCACCAGTCTCTTGTCAATCTTGCTTTTTGGCACAATGATGCCTTCCAGGTGACGAAACAAGACCGAACCGCCAAATATGCCGGCTTTGGCTTTGATGCCTCCATTTGGGAGATGTTCCCGACGTGGATCGCCGGCGCAGAGCTCCATATCATCGACGAAGCGATTCGCCTCGATATGATCAAGCTCAATTCGTATTTTAATCACGAAGGTATCACCATTGCGTTCCTGCCAACACAGCTATGTGAGCAGTTTATGTCGATGGACAATCATTCTCTCCGTTACTTACTGACAGGCGGGGACAAGCTGAAACAGGTGAAGCCCGTTCCATACAAACTCGTGAATAACTACGGCCCAACAGAAAATACGGTCGTGGCGACAAGCGGGATCATTGATCCAGATCAAGGCACGCTTCCTATCGGAACAGCGATTGCCAATACTCGTTTTTACATTATGGGTTCGTTATATGACCTCTCGCCGCAAGGCGTACCGGGTGAACTTGTGATTGCGGGGAAAGGACTGGCAAGAGGCTACTGGAATCTCCCAGAGGAAACGGACAAACGGTTTGTCCCAGATCCATTTTATCCAGGAGAGCGCATGTACCGTACAGG